>CALPPK020000225.1 GCA_943325435.2 Bifidobacterium breve | reverse complement strand
TGAAAAAGTCATGCAGAGTGGTCGCCCATTGGTCATCATTGCTGAAGACATCGAAGGTGAAGCACTTGCGACTTTGGTTGTTAACAAGATCCGCGGAACTTTCAAGAGCGTTGCTGTAAAGGCCCCTGGTTTTGGTGACCGTCGTAAAGCAATGTTGCAAGACATCGCCATTCTTACTGGTGGCCAAGTCATCAGCGAAGAAGTTGGTCTCAAACTTGAAAACGTCACACTTGACTTGTTGGGAACAGCAAAGAAGATTGTCATCACAAAAGATGAAACAACAATCATCGAAGGTGCCGGTTCAGACGATGACATCAAGGGTCGCATTAGCCAATTGAAGGCTGAAATCGACAACACCGATTCTGACTACGACCGCGAGAAACTCCAAGAGCGTTTGGCCAAGTTGTCTGGTGGAGTTGCAGTCCTCAAAGTTGGCGCAGCTACTGAAGTTGAACTCAAAGAGAAGAAGCACCGCATTGAAGACGCTGTCAGCACCACAAAGGCTGCCATCGAAGAAGGCGTTGTTCCTGGCGGTGGCGTTGCATTGCTTCGCGCACAAGCTGCTGTCATCGTTGCTGCTGAAAAGCTCACTGGCGACGAAGCAACTGGCGCACGCATGGTTGCACGTTCACTTGAAGGACCACTTAAGCAGATCGCAGAAAACGCAGGCCTCGAAGGTGGCGTTGTTGTTGAGCGCGTAAAGAACTTGAAGGGCAACGAAGGCCTCAATGCCGCCACTGGCGAGTATGTAGACCTTGTGAAGCTTGGTGTCATCGACGCAGCAAAAGTAACTCGCTCTGCATTGCAGAACGCAGCGTCAATTGCAGCATTGTTCCTTACCACCGAAGTTGTTATTGCAGACAAGCCTGAAGAGGCTGGCGGCGGACACAACCACGGCGGCGGAATGGACGACTTCTAGACCATCGTCTAGAAGTATTTCAACTTTTCTTTCTTGATGTCGCGCGTCATCGCTCTCGTTAGCGGTGCCGAAGCGCGAGAATTTGATACAGACCTGCCGTATTTGTCGCGCGCGTTAGGCGATCGTGGCATCATCACGGAAATTGTTGATTGGGATAACGCATCCACTGATTGGTCGCGCTATTCAATGGCGATTGTTCGTTCCCCATGGGACTATCACCGTCGGTACCAAGAATTTCTCGCGTGGCTAGATTCTGTTTCTGCAGCAACAACACTGCAGAACTCTGCAGACATCATTCGGTGGAATACCAACAAGGAATATCTGGCTGAACTTGTTGAAGCACAAATTGGAGTTATTCCTACAACGTTTGTGCGTTCAGCAGAGGACCTAGTCACAATTACAAACGAGGGAATGCTCGAGCGCGACATTGTGGTGAAGCCCACCATCAGCGCAGGTTCGAACAACACAGAACGACATGAGGAGTCTCCCGTGAAGGCTGCAGCGCATCTGGGATTTCTCCTTGATGCCGGGTTTGTCGCAATGGTGCAGCCGTATCAGCGATTCATTGACGAACGTGGTGAAACCGGCATGGTGTACTTCAACGGTCAACTCAGCCACTCGTTCCGCAAAGGTGCCATTTTGGCAACAGGTGAGAACGTTAAGAACGGACTCTTCACGGTTGAAGAAATCACACCTCGGACTGCCAGTGGGCAAGAGCGTGAACTGGGCGAAGCTGTGATGACCTTTGTGAAGAAGAAGTTCGGCGAGTACCCCTTGTATGCCCGTGTTGATGTGGTGCGGGGATCTGCGGGGGTTCCGGTCGTGATGGAGCTGGAGTTAGCAGAACCGTCGTTTTTCTTACAGGTAGACCATGAGGCGCCGTCACGATTTGCCTCCGCGGTTCTGGCTCGCCGATAGCGTTAACAGTATGAGCGAACCGATGTCCCCGTCAGTTGGTCTTGCAGTAGTCCACTATTTTTGCAAGCCAAGTTTTGAATACGACGGTGATGCACTTGTTGCAGCCGTGAAAGCCGCTGAAGGTGCCGGTGTCACTGTGATTACCGTTGCCATGTTGGGACATAAAGCAGATGTTGCTGTTATGGGCGTCGCTGCCGACATGCGCGAGCTGAAGGCATTGCAAACTGGTATTCAGCACGCTGGTCTCGACATTGTTGATAGCTACATCTCACTTACTGAAGTTTCTGAATACTCAAAGGGCATGCCAGAAGAAATGCTGAATGCGCGCTTGTACCCGCAGCTTCCACCTGCTGGGAAAAATGCATGGTGTTTCTACCCAATGTCAAAGCGTCGCGAACACAAAGACAACTGGTTCACACTTGAATTCGACAAGCGTAAAGAACTTATGGAAGAACACGGCAAGAGCGGACGTACGTTTGCTGGCCGCATCATTCAGCTTGTTACCGGTTCAACTGGTCTTGATGACTACGAATGGGGAGTCACGCTGTTTGCTGTGAACCCTGATGATCTCAAAGAAGTGGTGTACACCATGCGGTATGACGAAGCCTCTGCTGTCTATGCCGAATTTGGTGCGTTCTACATGGGCATGGTGACGCCCGTTGAAGAACTAATTCACCAAATCTAAATTTCGATCGACACTGTAGTTGGGCCATCATTGACGGAAGCCACTTGCATGTATGTACGGAATCGCCCCGTCTCAACATGTGCGCCAAGTTGTTGTAGCTCCGCTACAACCTTGTTCACCAACGGTTCTGCGTATTCAGGTTTGGCTGCAGCGGTCCACGTAGGCCTGCGACCAGCATTTGTATCGCCGTACAACGTGAACTGGCTGATCAGCAAGATGCTCTTAGTGGAATCAGCAATGGAGATATTCATCACGCCGTTCTCATCTTCCATAATTCGAAGATTCCATATCTTCTCCGCCATCTTTTTCGCAGTGGCTTCGGTATCAGTGTGAGTGATGCCGAGAAGAACGAGAAGTCCTTTTTCTATTTCACCCGCGCGAATAGTGGTGTCATCAATTTCAGCATCAACAGATGCCTTAAGAACTCGTTGTACTAAAGCACGCATGAACTCAGGGTAGTTGAGTTAGAAGCCGAGTTGCGAGAGGCGAGCGCGGATTAGTTTCTTGACAAGTGCTTTGGGCAAGGGCTTGTTCGTTGCAAAACGTAGTGTGCCCTTGCTGCAGTCGTACCTTGAGAGATCAACTGAGAGGTCTTCAATAATCTGACCGCTATGAGGAAAATAGGAGCAGTGATTCTTTGCAGATGCATATCCTGCGATTGCTTTTCCATTTAGTTTGACTGCAGGTACGCCGTAACTCATGGCATCTTCACTTGACGGCAGTAGTTCGTGGATAGTTGTGCGTAAAGCCCTGAGAGTGGTCTGTTGAGGTTCGGGAACTGCAGAGAGGTACTTCTCTACTTCTCTTTCTCCAGGTGTCGATCTCGACGTCATTATTAGGCTTCGTGAGAAAGGTAAGCGGAGTATTTACGATGGGCAGATTGCGCAGAGGTGCCAAGAACGAATCCGATGTCCTTCCAAGATATGTTCTTCGCTCGTGCATTCTGTACGGCATCTGCGATCTTCTTTTCTTGAAAACATCTCTGATAGACCGCGCGCAATATGGCCATTTCCTCTTTTGAGAGAACTGTCGACTGTGATGAGTCCCATTTTTCAAACAGCTCGCTGATGTCATCTGCGTGTTGGATTAGTTCTTCCATTGACTTTGGCATTCTCTACTCCAAGAACTTTCGTGAATATTTCCGATGACAATCTTCAACATATCAACATATGCTGACAGATCTCAATCTGGCCCCATTGCTAGGGTTGAGCTGTGCCTGATTTGTCGACTGTCCTTGCATTTTGTGCAGCAACGGTTGCCTTGTTGCTGATTCCAGGGCCGGCGGTTATTTACATTCTGAACCGCAGCATTAGTGATGGACGCAAGGTGGGTCTTGCTGCTGTTGGAGGTTTAGAAGTTGGTGATGC
>CALPPK020000224.1 GCA_943325435.2 Bifidobacterium breve | reverse complement strand
CTTCAACACTTGAAATCTGCTTCTCAATCATTGTCACAAGACAATCAGTGATGTATCGCATCTCGCATTCGGCTTGGAAGATAATGCTTCCACCATGTGCCACAAACGTGTTGGGGCCCACCAACATGAACATGTTCGGATAATCAGGCACCGTGATTCCTAGGTACGCCTTCGGATTATCTGTGCCCCATATGTCACGAAGTGCTGTTCCACTGCGACCACGAATATCAATGGGAGAGAGCAGATTTCCTGCTTGAAAACCTGTGGCCAGAATGATTACGTCGAACTCGTTCGTGGTTCCTGATGAATCAACAATTCCTGTGGAAGTGACATGGTCGACGCCCTCTGCAATGAGGTGAACATTGTCGCGGCGCAACGTTGGGTACCAATCGTTATCAATAAGGATTCGTTTTCCATATGGTGGGTATGTGGGTAGACACTTCTCTAGTAGGTCGGGCCTACCCTCTAGTGAAGTTTCAACAAACTCGGTCATCTGTTGACGATGACGGTCATTGTGACGGTTCATTGAACGTTCTGGGTGTGGCCATTCGGGGTCGCGCCGCAAAGTATTCAACAAACCATCGCCGAATCGCCAGAACAATCCGAAGCGGTACCACTGCGCATAGAAGGGAACGTTTTCTAGCAGCCAGATGGTGTCTGTGGAAACAGTGCGGTGGTAATCAGGGCTAGGGCGAATCCATTGCGGTGAGCGTTGGTAAATAGTTACGTCACCAGCAGTTGCCGCAACGGTGCGCATGAATTGCATTGCGCTCGCACCAGTACCAATTACTGCAACACGTTTACCAGCGAGATCAACTGAATGATCCCAGTGAGCTGAATGGAACCAGGAGCCTGTGAAGTTTTCAATACCTCGTGCCGGCGCCAAGTTTGGTCTGTTCAGCTGGCCTACGGCTGTGATGACAACAGGGAACTCTTCGGTTCGTGTTGTTCCGTTTGATTCAATAATCGCGGTCCATGAATTGCTGTCGTTATTCCAATGCAATGAAGACACTTCGGTCGAAAACTCAATATTGGAAATGATGTCGTGACGTTCAGCAACATCACGGGCGTATTTCCAAATCTCTGCACGCTTGGAGAAGTAGTTGTTCCAGCGTGTGTTTGGTGCAAAAGAATATGAGTAGAAATGGTTCGGGGTGTCAACGCCGGCCTCGGGGTAGTTGTTGTCAAACCATGTGCCGCCAATATCTGAGTTCTTCTCAACAACTACGTACGGAATCCCAAGTTGTCCGAGTTTGATAGCAGCGCAGATGCCGGCAAACCCGGATCCGATTACCAATACTCGGAAGCCAGCAGGCAATTCTGGCGGCACGGCACCAGACCAGTGCACATCACGATCAACGAATCCCAATTCCTCCAGCAGCATTGGTGCATATTCGGGGGCCACCTGCTCTGCAACACACGTGCGCATCATGGTGACGAACTGTTCGTCGTCAATGTCGGTTGGCAACGTACGGGTACCGGTGCTCAAGTCGTCAAGAACCGTTGCCATGGAACGACGAACTTCATCCTGAACATCATCCGGAAGTCCACCTGTTTCATCATGAAACAAGTTGGTGTCACGCCTTGGAAGGAAGGGCTCGCGCAGCCATTTCTCGTCACCTGTTATCTGTGCAAGGCAAATTATGAGGGTGGGAATTGAGGCTTTTGCCAATGCAGTATTGGAGGCCGAACTCATGGCATTCACCTTATGACATGAACTCGTGGCGGCCATAGGTTGACCTACTATTTGGCATGGCCAATGGACTCCATAACCCGCTCGAATGGATTTGTCTCATTCGCACCAATTTTCGTCGCCTAGTGATTCTCATCGTCGGTGGCGTAGTGCTGTTGGCCGGAGTCGCAATGTTGGTGCTGCCCGGCCCGGGCATTGTTGTCATTATTGCTGGACTAGCAATTTTGGCAAAGGAATTTACGTGGGCCGAACGCACTCTTGATAGAGCAAAAGAGCAGGCTTCGAAGGCAACAAACAAAGTCAAGGGCACGCGCGTATTGAAGCGCAAGTCCTCGGGAAATTCTTAGTCCCCGTCTTGTTCTCCGCCGCTACCGCCGTCTCCCATTCCAGGAGTGGCCTGTAGTCCGGCAATAAGAGTGTTCATCTCAGTGGTAGTCAGTTTTGCTTCGGGGTGTCTACCAAACGCTGTGTAATAGCTAGGAGGCATTGAGCCTTCTTGAATTACTTCAATAGTTTCGTCGGCTCCCTCAGAGTTAGAAGTAAATTCGGAGTAGTTCACTTTTGAACGACCTTCGTCGACATGGTTCTGCACTGCCCACGAAATGGGTGCAACATTTGCATACGACGGGTATTTCACTTCATTTGAATGGCATCCGAAACATGCGCGCACCATCAGCTCGCGAGTTTGTGGCGAAGACCATTTTGGTTCTCCGGTGACAGGGCCATTTGTATGGCTACGCCCGTAGGGCACAGCCTGAATCAGTGCGAACACTGCAACAAACGCAATAGCGATAGATGAGAGAACCATCAGTGCTTCGGCTTGACCTGTTTTTGGGTCGCGCTTCATGATGATCCACCAGGCGATCAGCGCAATGGGCGCCAACAGCACTGACATTTGTACAAACCCAATGAGGTATGAAAACCCGACGAACAGCAGGCATAGGAATATAAGAGTGGCAGTCAGCACGACATGGCGTTTTGCCATGGCCCATAGGTCGTTGATGAAGGAAGTAAGTCGAGTAATCACTTGGAGAACGGTAGTCCTCGGGCGGCGTGGAAAGATGTAGTTATGTCAATTTTTGATACAAGTTTTGTCAAACCCTGGGCTGACCCTGAGATTGTGCAGATGCATCGTCGACCAATGCGTTCTATACACACGACATTCAACGATTTCGACTCTGCGCGTAAGGGTGACCGTACAACAAGTCCGTGGTTTGTGTCATTGAATGGTCAATGGAAGATCAAGCGTTTCGAAGACGTGAATGAAGTTCCTGCATCGGCAATTTCTGACGACACAAAATCATGGACATCTATTTCTGTGCCAGGAAACTGGACACTTGCAGGTCTTGGTGATGAACCGCATTACACCAATGTACAAATGCCATGGAAAGGTCGTCCACCAACATTGCCTCCAACAGTCGCAACTGCAGTGCATCGCACCACATTTACTGTTGCAAAGAATTGGAAAGATCGCCGAACAGTTCTGCATATTGGCGGAGCCGAAAGTGTGCACATGGTGTACGTAAACGGCACTTTTGTTGGATACGGAACAGATAGTCGACTTCCGAGCGAATATGACATTTCCGCCGCACTGACAAGTGGCAGAAATGATCTGGCGATCGTGGTGTGTCGCTTCTCGGCGCAAAGTCATCTGGAAGATCAAGATCAGTGGTGGATGGCAGGGTTGCATCGTGAAGTGTTCCTCACATCACAGGCGATGGTCGGCATAAATGATGTTCGTATGAACGCTGGTGTAATTCGTAAGTCATTGCGAACGTCCCCGGTCGGAACACTAGGTATTCAAGTTCACCTCAATGTTCCGCATGAACAAAAACTGCAGCGCGGATGGAAAGCAGTTGCTCATCTTGAGACACTTACTGGCAAACGTATTGGCACTGCGCATTCAGTAGAAGTTCCGTGGTTTGATTCGCCGTATGTCTTCGCAGGGCATGTTGCAGACATTTCGTGGGAGGTTCCGAAGATTGAATTGTGGTCAGCAGAGAACCCGAATCGGTATCGCGTCATTGTTCAACTAGTGAACCCAGCGGGGGAAGTGACGGAAGTTGTTCCTGTCATCACCGGCTTTCGCAGTGTGGAAGTACGTAAACGGTCATTGCTGATAAACGGTGAGCGCGTCATGATTCGTGGTGTCAACCGTCATGATCATCACCCAGACAAGGGCAAGGCCGTTGATGTCG
>CALPPK020000223.1 GCA_943325435.2 Bifidobacterium breve | reverse complement strand
CCGGCACAGTTGCCTTGCCGAGCGTGAGAGCGGCAGCTGAAGCAAACGTCACAAGTCCACCGTTGTTGAGTTTGTCAATCATGATTCTGGCAACAGACGAGCCTGCCCACTGACGTAATGCGTAGGTAGGCGAGCCTGGCCCCGCAAAGATGTAGTCGGCTTCAGCGAGTGCACGAAGCCCGCGTTCAATTGCAACGGGGTCTGCTGCAATATGTGTGTCGTGCAAGCGGACGAGACCTGCAACAACAAGATCAACATTGATAGACGTTTTGAAATACTCAACGGCCTTTGTTGCAAGTTCAGGTGCGTTTTCCTGAAACCCGTACGGAGTGTCAAGCACGACTGCTTTCACTGGTGATGGCAGCAAAGATGTGAGACGACGATGTGTGGTGACCATGGTGGGGGCTGTTTCGCCCGAGCCCATGATTGCGAGGATGCGCGGAAGGCTCATGAGAAAAATCCTGAAGTAATTGCGTCGTCAACTACGCCTGCAAATTGCAGTGGAAATTGTGCATGCAAATCATGATCTGCCGGCGTGAACCACTCCACGCGGCCATGTGCAAGGTTGTCGAGTGCGAATTGAATTTGCGCACGTTTCGATTGGGTGTGGTGGTCTTCCGAGCGAGAGGCAGGCGTAAACATGACTGGAACCTTTATCTCTGACCACAATAATGAAGGCTTGTGCATCCATAGCCCGTGCAAAACGTCGATGTGTCGATCAAAGGTGAGATGTGGGCGAATGGTGTTGTCAGACATGCGTTCCATGTTGTGCATTTGGCCGTCAATTGCCTCTTCGCTCCAATCAAGATGAGCGGCGCGAATGTATGAACGAAGTTTGTCGTATTGCATACCGGCAATTGCTGGAGGCGCCATCGTCACTTTGCATTGTTCCCATGCAGGGAATGCTTCCGACAATTCAATGGTGCCGCCATCAACGGCAACGATGCCGCGAATTGTGTCGCCGTATCGATGCGCATATTCCACCACGATGTTTCCACCCCACGATTGTCCAAGGACAAGGGGACGTACCCAATTGCGCTGGCGTGCACCGAGCGCGTTGACCACATCAAGGACATCATCGGCAATATTTGACATGTCGTATCCGGTGTCGGGTTTGTCGCTGAGGCCATGACCGCGAAGGTCAATGGCCGTTACTGCATGGCCAAGTTCGGCTAGGCGTCGCGCTGGCCCATCCCACAGACGGGCGTTTGAGGCAAGACCATGAATAAGGAGGATGGGGGTGCCAGGGGACTCATCGACGGATGACCATTGCAACATACGCAGGGAAATGCCGTCACGAGTTGGGACATGGAACGAAATGGGCGTGATTGTCACGCCTGCATTGTCGCACCAGATCGGCGATTTGGCACCGTTGATGTCACGAATCGCAAGGCCGACTCTTGTGGTTCTAGAGTTGAGCAACTTATTCAAGGGGGAAACCATGAAGTTGTCAATGGGAATCAATTATTCGGGCGGATTCAAAGAAGCAGTCGACCGCGTCGTCGCACTTGAGAAGGCTGGCCTCGACCAAGTGTGGATCGCAGAGGCATACAGCTTTGATGCAATTTCACAAGTTGGCTACCTTGCTGCAAAAACAAGCCGCGTAGAGATTGGTACTGGCATCGTCAATGTGTACTCACGTACGGCTGCATTGATGGCAATGACTGCTGCAGGGTGTGACTTTGTTAGTGATGGTCGTTTCATTCTTGGTCTCGGCGCATCTGGACCTCAGGTAATCGAAGGCTTCCATGGTGTTCCATACGAAAAGCCAATGCAACGCATCAAGGAATACATCGAAGTGTGTCGCAATGTGTGGGCGCGTGAGGCTCCATTGGAATACCACGGCAAGACCATTGACATTCCACTTCCTGCAGGTCAGGGAACTGGTCTTGGCAAGGCCCTCAAAATCATCAACCACCCAGTTCGTAAAGACATCCCCATTTGGTGGGCTTCGTTGAAAGACAAGAGCGTTGAAGCAACAGCAGAAATGGCTGACGGATGGCTCCCGATCATGTTCTACCCAGAGCGCTATCACAACGTATGGGGCGATCAGTTGAAGGCAGGTCTTGCAAAGCGCGATCCATCACGTGCGCGTCTTGAAATTTCAGCTGGCGGCATGTTGGCTATTGATGATTCGCTTACTGGTGATGCACAAAAGAAAATCCTTGACATGGCACGTCCAAACATGGCGCTGTATGTCGGCGGTATGGGTGCTCGCGGTAAGAACTTCTACAACGACATCTGCCGTGATTACGGATTCGAAAAAGAAGCAGTCGACATTCAAGATTTCTACCTTGAAGGCAAAAAGGATGAAGCTGCTGCGGCTATTCCAGCCGAATGGATCATGAACGCCAACCTTGTTGGTTCGACTGGTTTCATCAAAGAGCGTGTTGCGGCTTTCAAGGAATCAGGTGTCACTGTGTTGTCAGTGAACCCAGTTGGTCCAGATCCAGTTGGCCAAATTGAAAAACTCCGCGCAATCATCGACGCCTGATCATGTCAATTCTGACTGTTGACGTTGTTGCTCCCGGCTGGGAGCCAGTTCGTGATGCCTTTGTTCATAGTTTTGACATAAAGGAAGATCGAGGCGCAGGTGTTGCGGTGTATCACCGCGGTAAATGCGTTGTCGACCTCATGGGTGGCTGGCGAGACAAAGATCAGACAGTTCCGTATGACAACGACTCGTTACAAGTCGTGTTTTCGACAACAAAGGGCATTACCTCTATTGCAGTTGCGATGTGCGTCGAGCGTGGTTTGTTGAATTACGAAGAAAAAGTTTCTACCTATTGGCCGGAATTTGCCGCTCGTGGCAAAGTAGACATTACTGTTGCGCAATTGTTGTCTCACCGTGCCGGTTTGTACACCGTGGAAGGCGACATTTCGCTTGAAGACGCACTTGATTGGAACACCATCACAGGGCGACTAGCCGATACGGCCCCGCTATTCCCAGTTGACTCCACTCACGGCTATCACGCATTGACATTTGGTTGGCTTGCTGGCGAATTGGTCCGTCGCGTTACCGGTAAGAGTCTTGGTGATTTCGTGCGTGAAGAAATCGCCGGGCCGTTGGGCGTAGAGATGCACGTTGGATTGCCCGCTGAACTTGAGCCTCGTGTTGCGCGGTTGATGGCCCATCCGGTTCCTAAGTTCTCGCCTGAAGAAGTAAAAACCCTGATGGAATCAAGCGGACCAGGAACAAAAGGGGCCGCTGCGTTGTCTTTGAATGGCGCATTTGGGCAGGGAGCCTTCAACAGAGAAGATGTGCATCAATCACAACTTCCAGGGGCTAACGGAATTTCCAATGCTCGATCATTGGCACGTATTTATGCTGCACTCGTATCAGATATTGATGGAGTCCATTTGCTTAATGAGTCGACTCGTAACAGAGCGACGACCAGCAATACGCCGCATGGAGAAATGGATGAGATTCTTGTGTCCGCCACTGATTTCGCAATGGGCTTTATGTTGCATTCGGAACGTACGGCATTTGCTGGTCCAACAAGTTTCGGACACAATGGCGCGGGCGGTTCATGTGCGTTCGCTCAGCCTTCGCGTGAACTTGGTTTTGCCTATGTGATGAACACAATGATGACAACGATTGACGGTGACCCACGCCCAGCAAGACTTATTGCTGCGGTGTCTCGTTGCGCAGATTCCGTCTAATTGACGAAGTTGCTGCGATATATAAAGTCGAAGCCACTGCCGCTGCACCAGCAAAAATAACAATGGTGCTTCGCACGCCGAACAACTGAGATACTCCACCTGCCATAAGGCTGGTGCAGGCAATCATTGTGTTTACCAGTGCCATATCTCCGGCTAGTACGCGGCCGCGAATGTGATCAGGTGATTGCATCTGTAGTCCGAGTGTCGACAATGTCCATTGGGCCCCACCGCT
>CALPPK020000222.1 GCA_943325435.2 Bifidobacterium breve | reverse complement strand
TATCTGTGAACGTTGCCAAGGGTGATGCGATCCTGACTGAAATTGCTCCTGGTGAGCGCGAGTTCAAGGAAATGCCTTCAATCGAAGAGCGTCGTCCGGGCAACCGTGGTGGTGGCGGAGGCGGCCGTGGCCGTGATCGCGATCGTTCACGCTCAGGTGGCGGCCGTTCATACGGTGGCGGCGGAGACCGTGGTCGTTCAGGCGGCGGCAAGTCATACGGTGGCGGAGGCGGCTACGGCGGCGGACGCGATCGTCGTGATGACCGTGGCCCTCGTGATGATCGTCCTCGTGAAGATCGTGGTCCTCGTGATGATCGTCCACGCGACGACCGTCCACGTGAAGACCGTGCTCCTCGCAGCGACGCACCTCGTGGCGACCGTGATTTCCGTGACCGTGGCCCACGCAGCGATGCTCCACGTGGACCTCGTAGCGACGCACCTCGTGGCGACCGTGATTTCCGTGACCGTGGCCCTCGTGGCGATTCACCTCGCGGACCTCGTCCAGACTCACGTGGAGGTCGCCCAGGCGGACCTCGCGGTGAGCGCTCAAGCAGTTCACGCCCAGCGCGCAGCTACTAATTCAGATCTGAGTGGTCTGGTCTCATCCACTAGACCACTCACCTTCTGCCCCCGCTAAGGTTTCCCTTATCGAACACCAATGGGGGGCCTATGGAACGTTCAGTTGATATCGCCGTAGTCGGCGCAGGTTTTGCTGGCATGTATATGGTGCATCGCGCACGCGCTGCCAACCTTTCTGTTCAAGTCTTTGAAGCTGGCACAGACGTTGGAGGCACTTGGTACTGGAATAGGTACCCAGGCGCACGCTGCGACATTGAAAGTGTCGAGTATTCGTACAGTTTTGACAACGATCTGCAACAGCAATGGGAATGGAACGAACGGTACGCCGGTCAACCTGAAATTCTCAACTACGCACAACATGTTGCTGACCGTTTTGACTTGCGCCGCGATATTCAATTCTCAACGCGCGTTACTTCTGCAATCTTCAATGAGAAGTCAAACGACTGGCGAGTCACGACAGACCAAGGTGATGTTCTTACAGCTCGATTCGTAGTGTTCGCTACCGGCTGCTTGTCTTCTACCAATGTCCCCCACTTCGTTGGTGCGGATTCATTTACTGGCGCTACGTACCACACTGGCGAATGGCCTCATGAAGGCGTTGACTTCACTGGCAAAACTGTCGGACTCATCGGCACCGGATCTTCTGCCATTCAGAGCATCCCCATCATCGCTGCACAATCAAAACACCTCACCGTGTTTCAACGCACTGCTACGTACTCGATTCCTGCTCGCAACGACACCATCGACAAGGAATATGTCAAAGACGTCAAGGCCAACTACAACGAATTCCGTGATCAGAACAGACAACAGACGGGAGCATTCGGTTCGCGTATTCGTCGCAACGAACAATCTGCCCTCGAAGTGTCAGACGCTGAACGACGTCAAGAGTTTGAACGCCGTTGGGAGGAAGGTGGCTTCGCATTCCTTTCTTCATATAACGACTTCCTCTTGAATCATGACGCAAACGAAACAGTTGCAGAATTTGTTCGCGAAAAGATTTACTCAATTATCAAAGACCCTGAGACTGCAAAGAAACTCCTCCCACAACAAGTCATTGGCTGCAAACGTCTCTGCCTTGACTCTGGCTACTACGAAACGTTTAATCGCCCTAACGTCTCGTTGGTTGATGTTGGTTCAGACCCAATTGAGCGCATCACCGAACACGGCCTTGTCGCAGGTGGTGAAGAACACACCTTTGATGTGTTGGTCTACGCAACCGGTTTTGACGCAATGACCGGTTCTCTCCTAAAGATCGACATTCGCGGACGTGACAATCAACCGCTTGCTGATGCATGGGAAGCTGGCCCAGTTACTTATCTCGGCCTTAGTACCGCTGGCTTTCCCAACATGTTTATGGTCTCTGGACCAGGTAGCCCATCTGTGCTCACAAACATGATCATGTCTATTGAGCAACATGTTGAGTGGATCTCTGACTGCATTTCTCACATCGTTGATTCAGGAAAGTCCACTATTGAAACAACTGAACAAGAACAAACCCAATGGGTTGAATTCGTCAATGCTGTTGCTGACATGACCTTGTATCCGTCCTGCAACAGTTGGTACCTAGGCGCAAACGTTCCTGGTAAACCACGCGTGTTTATGCCACTAATTGGCTTTCCTACCTATGCAGACAAGTGTTCAGATGTCGCAGCAAAGGGCTACGAAGGATTCGTTCTGGCCTAGAAAGCCAAACTCGTAGTTTCTTGGCAAAAAGACCCCAAAACCCCTAGCGTCTAGGTATCAGCCGCCAAGCGTGGCACTACTAAGGGGTATGCACCATGAAGAACTACGACAAGATCTATATCAATGGCCAATGGGTGGCTTCTGAAGGTTCAAAGACAATTTCAGTTTTTGACTCAACCAACGAAGAAGTCATGGCAACCATTCCTGAAGGAACTGCCTCAGACGTTACGAAAGCTGCAGCAGCTGCCAAAGCCGCCTTCCTTTCATGGAGCTCATTGCCGAAAGCAGACCGCGCCAAGTATCTGAACGCAATCGGCGATGCACTAGTTGCTCGCATGGACGAAATCTCTTCAGCCATTTCACGCGAGACCGGAATGGCAAAGGCGCTGTCGAACATGATTCAAGTTGGTCTTCCCATCAACTCGTTCAAGCAAGCAGCAGCTCTTGCAGAGTCATTTGAATTCGATAAAGAAGTCGGAAGTTCATTGATTGTTCGCGAGCCAATCGGCGTTGTCGGTTGTATCACCCCGTGGAACTACCCTTTGCACCAGATTGCAGCCAAAGTTGCATTCGCAATGGCATCAGGCTGCACAGTTGTTTTGAAGCCAAGCGAAGTTGCGCCAATCGACGCCTTCATGCTCGCTGAAATCATCCATGAAGCAAAACTTCCTGCTGGCGTTTTCAACCTCGTTACCGGAACTGGTCCTGTAGTTGGTGAAGCTATTTCTGCTAGCCCAGACATTGACATGATCTCATTCACCGGATCAACACGCGCCGGAAAACTTGTCATGCAAACCGGCTCAGAGACCGTTAAGAAGGTTGCGCTCGAACTTGGTGGCAAGAGCGCAAACATCATTGGTGAAGGCCTCGACGATGCAACATTCGCAAAAGCAATCATGGGTGGCACTGGCCAGGCTTTCTTGAATAGCGGACAAACGTGTTCACTTCTCAGCCGCATGCTTGTTCCACGTGCCCGTCTTGCTGAAGCCGAAGGCCTTGCAGCAGCAGTTGCTACTGGCATCAAAGTCGGAGACCCATTCGCTGAAGGTACAAACGTTGGGCCACTCGCCTCCGCAGCACAGCGTGACCGCGTACTTGGATACATCAATAAGGGAATCGAAGAAGGCGCAAAGCTCATTGCTGGCGGTCTTGGTGCACCTGAAGGTTGCGAAAAGGGTTACTACGTTAAGCCAACAGTCTTTTCTGAAGTCAACAACAAGATGACAATCGCTCAAGAGGAAATCTTTGGCCCAGTTCTTGTACTTATCCCTTACGACGGCATCGACAACGCAGTGGAAATCGCTAATGATTCTCCATACGGACTCGCTGGCGCCGTGTTCGCAGCCGACAAGGAAACAGGCATTGCAATCGCGCGTCGCATCCGCACTGGCCAAGTAACTGTCAACGGTGGAGCCTTCAACCCGAACGCTCCATTCGGTGGCTACAAGCAATCAGGTGTTGGTCGCGAACTCGGTGAATACGGTTTCGAAGAGTTCCTTGAGATTAAGAGCCTTCAGCTCTAAGAACTTGCGTTAGTTCAAGTCTTGAATTAACTGCGACAACTCAGATTCGCCGATCGCCCCTACACGTGTAGTGGCAGTGCCATCTCTGTCTATAAAGACCCACCCAGGCTGATA
>CALPPK020000221.1 GCA_943325435.2 Bifidobacterium breve | reverse complement strand
GGTTCAATCTTCACGCAAGACGGACACTTGGCAGTCACCGTTGTACAAGAGGGCCTCATTCGCGTTCGACCAAATGAGTAGAGAATGCGACGTATTGCTTCATTAATTGCTGCAGTAATTCTGACGGCCAGTTGTGGACAAACAGCCCCAACCGTAGCCACATCTACAACATCTGAATTTCTCTCGGGAACTGTTTCATATTCTTCACAAGAAATCGGAACACTGCCAGGAGCAGTTGACCTCATTCAACGCGACACGCTTGACTCGTTTTTCTATGTAGTTTCACGTTTCGGCACCGTTCAACGTTGGAACCCAGACGGAACAATCGTTGACACGGTTCTTGACATCTCAACTGCAACAACTTCTGAGGGTGAGCGTGGCCTCTTGGGTCTAGCCTTCCGAAAAATCGGCACACAATGGGAAGCGTTTATCAATTTCACAGATCTCGCTGGTGATTCAGTTATCTCACGATTTGATGTGAACCAAGATGGGCGATTCGTGGTGAGTGCTCGGCCAACCGGTGCAGAAATCATTAAAATTGCTCAGCCGTATTCAAATCACAATGGCGGGGCTGTCGTAGTCGGCCCAGACAATATGTTGTACATCGGCACTGGTGATGGTGGCAGTTCAAACGATCCTGAAAGACGAGCTCTTGATCGAAAAGAACTTCTCGGGAAGATCTTGAGAATTGACCCAAAAAAATCTGGGTACGACATTCCTGCCGACAATCCATTTGTAAATACTCCTAACGCACGCGAAGAAATATGGTCAATCGGATTGCGTAATCCTTGGAGATTCAACTTTGATGTTTTTGGAAACATCTGGATTGCTGATGTTGGACAAAACAAGTGGGAAGAGGTCAATGCCAGCCCAGGAACAGCCAAATCTCCTGGCGGCAAAGGAAAGAGTTTTGGGTGGAGTGCCTATGAAGGAAATCATGCATTCAATACCGACGTTGATTCACCAGATGCTGTTGCTCCTGTCTTTGAATACGAGCACAAGGATGGCGCGTGTTCAATATCTGGTGGGGCCATTGGTACCAATACGAATACTGCTGGCCGAGCTGGTTGGTACTTCTTCGGTGATTATTGCACCGGAACTATGACGGCGATTCTGACTGATGGAACTTCAACTGTTGCATCGGAGACCGTATTGAAGGACTTGGGCAACATCACCGCTGTTCGCAGCACCTCAAATGGAATGTTCGTGATATCCCTCGAAGGGACAGTCCGGCGAGTTATCTCCACTCGCCAAGGTTCTAGCGGCGAGTCCCCATAAACATGCCTCGAAGGGCCTGGTAGTTCTCAATACAGTGCCCTGCGCCGAGCACCACTGCCTCTAAGGGCTGTGGCGACATCTTGACTGGCACTTCAGTTTCACGTTCGATGCGAGCGGCGAGGCCACGCAGCATTCCGCCACCGCCAACTAGGTACATGCCACGCGCGAGAAAATCTTGAGCTAATTCGGGTGGTGCTTTTGCGAGACAACGTTTCACAGACAACACCATTGCTGCAACTGGTTCATCGATGGCGAATCGCACTTCTTCTGCAGTCAAGCGAACAGTCTTTGGCAATCCGGTCACTAAGTCACGTCCACGAATATCTGCACTGCGGTCTTGTGGTCCAGGCTCAGCAGAACCGATTTGAATTTTTATTTCTTCAGCTGTGCGCTCACCGATTGCAACACCGTGTTCACGTCGTACATAACTTTGAATAGCAGCGTCAATATCAAAACTGCCAACGCGAATTGCTTCAAGCGCAACTACGCCGCCCAAACTAATGACAGCAGTTTCAGTTGTGCCGCCACCGATGTCGATCACCATGTTGCCAACCGGTTCATCAATAGGAAGGTTGGCGCCAATAGCTGCCGCCATCGGTTGTTCAATCAGTTGCGCATCAGACGCACCCGCACGACGTGTGGCGTCAGTAACCGCGCGGCGTTCCACTTCTGTAATTGCAGATGGAACGCAGATAACAACTTTGGGGCGCGTGAACCGAGAAACACCAACTCGCTGCAAAAGCAAGCGAATCATTCGTTCAGTGATGTCAAAGTCTGTGATTGCACCACCACGTAATGGCCGAACAGCAACGATGTAACTAGGGGTACGACCAATCATGTCCCACGCATCGTGGCCAGTGGCCAATACCTCGCCAGATTGGCGATTTACCGCAATAACTGAAGGCTCATTGAGCACAATGCCCTTGCCCTTCATGTACACCAATGTGTTGGCAGTACCGAGGTCGATTGCGAGGTCACGAGCCATGGTTAGGTCTTTCTATGGAAATACGAGTGGTGCTCATTAGTTGCGCCGGTCTTCTTGATTATTGCGATGCACGGATGACTGTCTCGCTTCAGGAGACAATGCATCAATGTGTCGACGGAAGTTTGCAATTCCGTCATCAATACGCACATTGCGATTATCAAGATAAATCAACACAAGCAATGTTGCGCCAGACACGATGGCAATGAAAGAGAAAAGAGCAGTGAAAAAGGAAAGACCGATCATGATGGGTTGCTCGTCACTTGTTGTGGTGAAGTGATGTTGTGGGCACCGGTTCCCCAATCAGAACCGCCATCCCAATTTTCTTTCTTCCATATTGGAGCAGACTCTTTCAATGCATCGATAAGAAACCGTGCAGCGTCAAATGCAACGGGGCGATGAGCCGATGACACTGCAACAACAACTGATGATTCCCCTAATGCCAATTCTCCGGTGCGATGCAATATTGCAATTCTTCGGGCATCAGTAAATCGAACGCGTGCTTCATTAGCAATCTTTGCAAACGACGGAATCACTGCATCTTCGTATGCCTCATATTCAAGTGAGGTGACATCCGTGCGGCCATCAGCATGGTCTCGTACAGTGCCGGAAAACAAAACTATGGCGCCGCAGTCTGGCCGCACTGCCCACTGGTAGATGTCGCCAATAGGGAGTTCCGAGGCGGTCAATTCGAACCACTCTTCTCCGAGCAACGGTGCAGGCATGGGTCAATCGTACTCTCACAGCACTGGGTGGGGCTTGCGATGGCGCCAACACTTAAGTACCCATCGCGATTAGTGTCTGACACTTGTGAGTGCCGACGAATTTGAGAACCAAGATCAGGCACCGGTACCTGCGTACGAACGCACCTGGCGTCACCCAGCTGAAATGGCAGATGCTGTTCGTACTGACTTCCTAACAACACCGCCAAGAATCAGTCGACGTCTGAGCGCTTTTGCGGCGGGACTCAGCTTGGTTGCATCAGGCGTAGTTCTTGCCATCGCAGTTCCAAAGGGCATCTCTTCATACCGAGAAGAAATAGAAGCTGTGTTTCAAGTGTCGCCAAGCAGCACCGTGGCTCTGGTCAAGAACTACTCCCCGAAGGAAATGACAGTTATCAAGAGCAATGCCGGCACAACGTCGGCATTGTCACTTGGAAACGGCGTCTGGATTGCAGCCAGCGACGACCTAGCCACAGCTACTTCTCTTTGGGTCACGTCCGAGACCGGACTCAGTTCACCAGTCAAAATCGTCGCAACAGATCAATTGACCGGACTAGCGCTCGTTCATTGTGAGGAAAAATCAGCGTGGGGACCTGTGCCGGATCTGAGTCACCTGATTGACCCCACCGAAATTTCAGATCTTTCGCAGTATCAAGTTGTTGACACCGCCGCATCGGTTTCGTTTGTCCCTCAGCCCAGTTTGTCAACTGATAATAAATCAACCGATGTGCCTATCAATTCCACCGACACAATTCACGGGCTCGCAACCGTTCGTGATTCGCAAGGACAATTGGTGGGAATCGTGGTGCACCGCGATCACTCTGCATGGATGTTGAATAAGACCTCAATCATCAGCATGATTCGCACTCTCTTGCGACAACCCTGACGATGTAACTCACGTCGCGCCTCCTATCATGAGT
>CALPPK020000220.1 GCA_943325435.2 Bifidobacterium breve | reverse complement strand
GGACAACAAGTTTTAAACGTTGCTCTTGGTGGCACTCTTATTCAACACCTCAAGACAACTCCTGATCATCGAGACACGATGCACGGTATTCAAGTGGTCAATGGATCACGTTTGGCGCAAGCAATGGGAACTACTGAACCACTCATTCATTCATTGCACCATCAAGCAATTGAGAAAGTCGCACCAGGTCTTGTTGTTGTCGGCACACACCAAGACGGCACAATTGAAGCGGTTGAACATACGGGATCAACATGGATTGTGGCAGTGCAGTGGCATCCAGAGGACACTGCCCGCGATGATCCATCACAACAGGGTTTGTTTAATACCCTGGTTTCTCACGCCAGCTGAATTAGCGAGGCGCAAAACGCGCAAGGCGCGTGGCTTGAAGCAGCAACTCTGGGAAGAACCCAACAATGAGAGTTGCAGCAACCGAGATAGCTATAACAACAATGACTGCTGGATCTATCGAGATCTCAGAATCTGATGCAGGCTCTTCGAGCCACATGCTGACTGCAATACGAAGGTACAAGTAGGCACCAATTACAGCAGCCACCATGGCAGCAATTGCAAGTACGTACGAGTGTGCCTCTACAGAGGATTTAATAACAGCAAATTTTGCAACGAACCCGGCTGTCAGCGGGACACCAGCTTGAGCGAAAAGTAGAACAGTAAACGCCAGCGCCAATGCAGGGCGACGCTTCGCCAGACCCTTGAAATCAGAGAGGTTGGTTTCTCCGTCGGTGTTACCAGACATCGCGAGCACAATTGCAAATGAACCCATTACCAACACGGTGTAGATGACTAGGTAGTTCATCGACGTCGCAATACCGTCGCCACTCATATGACCAGCTGCTTCTACTCCGACCAAAATGAAACCGGCGTGGCTAATCGACGAGTAAGCCAACATACGTTTTACGTTGGTCTGAACCACTGCCAGTATCGAACCAGTAAATACGGTCAGCAAAGCGAGTGCCCACACAACAGGGCGCCAATCATCAGCACGCTGTTCAAGACCCACCATCAAAATACGTAGCAGCGCTACAAACGCCGCAACTTTTCCGGCAGACGCCATAAACGCTGTTACAGGAGTTGGCGCTCCTTCGTACACATCAGGAGTCCACACATGGAATGGCGCTGCAGATACTTTGAATCCGAGGCCAACCAACAAGAGGCCGATACCTACGAGCAACATCGCATCTGTATTGATGATTGAAATGTTTCCCGATAACCCCGTACCGATACCTGAGATTTTTGTACTGCCTGTTGAACCGAAGACCAGTGCGACTCCGTATAAGAAAAAGGCTGACGAGAAGCCTCCAAGAATGAAGTACTTCAAGCCTGATTCCTGGCTCTGCTCGCGATCACGATTACTTGCTGCCAGTAGGTACAACGACAGGCTCAATATTTCAAGGCCGAGGAACAAAACAATGAGTTCATTGGCGGCCACCATTACTAATGCACCGATGGCAGAAGTGAGTATTAGTGCGTAGAGTTCCGGGCCATCTGCATTCATTCGGACCAAATAAGCCGACAACATAAGCGCAGCGAAAATAACTGAGATACAAATCGCGATACTGGCGAGAACAGAGACCCTGTCAATAGCAATTGCATCTGCAAAGAAGGTTTGGCCCTTGATGTAATACAAGTCGTTCCACTTCACAGCATTTGCAACGAGGGCTACAGCTGTTGAGATACCTGTTACCCATGCGTATCCGCGACGGGGCCATGTGGGAACGAGCGAACCAACGAGCAGCAGGAAACACGTACCTGCCAACAACGAAAGAACGGGAATTAGTTCACCCCAAGGAATTGATGGGCCGTCGAGTGTCGCTGCGAAAACCATCAGTGACCTTCTACCTTCGTTGATTCAGGTGTTGTTACTTCTGGTGTCTTAAGTTCTGGTGTGGTTGGTGCCTTGTAGTCACTATGTGAGACCACATGCTCCATCAACTTGTCAACACTGGGTTCAATTCGCTCAAGCATTGGCTTTGGATACACACCAGTGAATCCGATGAGCCCAATAAACACCATCAGCAGCGCGCCTTCGCGCAAAGTGATTTCGGCGAAACTTGAATTCGCCTCATCTGGTTCACCATGGAATACGCGCTGGTATGCCCACAACAAATAGAGCGCAGCAAGAATGACGCCAGTTGCAGCGACAATTGTCCACCACCGGGCGGATTGGAAAGAACCAATCAGAATCAGGAATTCTCCGGCGAATCCGTTAAGTCCTGGAACACCAATTGAACTCAACATCACGATCATGAATGCCGCAGAGAATATTGGAGCAACAGATTGGATACCGCGCAACTCTGCGATTTCACGGGTGTGGCGGCGTTCGTAAATCATGCCGACCAACAAAAACAAGGCTCCAGTAGAAATACCGTGGTTCACCATTTGCATCACGCTTCCAGTGAGCGATTGTGAAGTGATGGCAAAAATACCGAGAACAATAAATCCAAGGTGAGCAACAGATGAATAAGCAACGAGTCGCTTCAGGTCAGTCTGCATTGTCGCTGCGATTGCGCCATAGATAATTCCGATAACTGCAAGTGTTAGCAGTACTGGTTTGGCCCACACCGCAGCTTCTGGGAATAAGTACAAACCGAAACGAAGGAAACCGTACGTTCCCATTTTCAACAGCACACCAGCCAAGATGACAGAGCCACCGGTTGGCGCTTGTGTATGTGCATCAGGCAACCAGGTGTGTAGGGGGAAGATAGGCACCTTGACAGCAAACGCAATTGCAAAAGATACGAACAGCCAACGACCGGTATTAGTCGCAAAACTTGCTTGCTCAGCAAGAGTCACTAGGTCAAAGGTGAGGTACCCAATATCGCGGCGCGCAATTACTGCGGTAGCGATGATGCCGACCAACATGAACGCTGAACCAAGCATTGTGTACAAAAAGAACTTTGTGGCTGCATAGACACGCTTGTCGTATCCCCATCCACCAATGAGGAAATACATCGGCACAAGAACAATTTCAAAGAAGATGAAGAACAAGAAAAGGTCAAGACTGAGGAAACTTCCCATCACGCCCGCTTCAAGCAACAACAACCATGCCAAGTAGCGCTTGTGATCATGATGTGGATCAACACCAAGAATTACCAGTGGGAACAGGATTCCAGTGAGAACAACCAAGAATAAAGAAACTCCATCAACACCAAGATGCCATGAGATTCCCCACGACGACACCCAATCATGTTGAGAAACGAACTGGAACCCAGAATCATGAGAATGGAAAGAAGCCAATAGCCAGATTGACATTCCGCCTACGCCCACGCTGAACAGCATCGCAATGAGCTTCACGTATTCGAGATGCTTATTGCTGATAACGGTTACAAGAATTGCACCGAGAATCGGCAACAAGACAAGTGCAGAAAGAATTGGGAAAGAAGCGTGCATTAGAGAATTCCTCTCAGAAGGAACCAAGCGAGAAGCACTACTGCGCCAAGACCGATAACAAATGCATACGAGCGAACGAGTCCGCTCTGAACTTTGCGCAAGAGACCACTGGCAGCACGAACTTCGGTACCAATTCCATTCACTGCGCCGTCAACGATTTTTGCATCAAATGCAGCCACGCCACCAAAGGCTGCTCGGCCTGGACCACCGACTATTGCCGATACAGCAGAGTCATATCGCCACGCATCAGCAAGTATTTTCGGTTCGATTGCTTTGAACTTGCCCTTGGCGTAGACCGCTATCGAAGCGACAACTCCGGCAACGGCAATAATGATTGCGACTACCAGTAACAGCCACTTGTTGCTGTAAGCCCAAGTGCCAGAGATTGACACCTCCGAATGATGAACCACTGGTTCAAGCCAATGCTCAAGGAAATGTGTGCTCTTAGAGAACGGCAACTGCATTGCACCACCAACAATTGACAAACCGGCAAGGAT
>CALPPK020000219.1 GCA_943325435.2 Bifidobacterium breve | reverse complement strand
GCTTCCTTGTGATCTTGACGAACTGCAAGTAAGAAAATTGTGATGCTGATAACAGCAGCAAGAACAGCGATTAACGCAATCTTGTTGAAACTTGGAAATAGATCTTTCCAAACAAGGATCGAGTTAATTTCTGGAAAATCGAGAGCAATCACGTTGTGGTCCTTCAGGGTGTCTCAGCGGCGCTTGACGAGGGATATTCTTGCGCATTGGGACGCAATCCAGGAAATGCTAGAGAGGCTGCGATAAATCGCATCTCCCAGAACAGCAATCCGAGATGAGTGACGATAATTGTTATCCCCAGCGCTGGAAGGGATACCCATGACACGTCGCGTACCAAGAAGACAGCAAGAGAAATAAGCCCGAGGCGAAGGAGGAACCCGAAGAGGGTGACCCCCATCATGAGCGCTAGTGAAATAGGCGCTGCCCAAGAGATCAAAGCAGCCGCAAGCCCAAAGTTCATAAGGACTAGCGCTAATCCGAGACCAGCTGACCATGCCCCTGTGAGACCCCAAATAACCCCGGCAATAACCATGATCAGCGGGGCAATAATGAGCCCTCGACGGATGATGTCGCGCGACACAGTGACCTCTGGAGCCTGGCCTGCTGAAGCCATGGCGAGGGGCGACAATTTCTCGTTCACGACTGTGTCCCGCGAGATTCTTCGACCCGTTTTTGTTCGAGGTGACGCATGGCACTGCTGTAGACGTAATACATCTTGATGAATTGGCCGACAACGGCGAACAAAACGAGCACAATCATGAAAAGTGGAGTTGTCCCGAGCCAGGCATCAATTCCGAAGCCGATGCCGAAAAACACCACGACACTGCCGGCTAGTTCCATTCCGTGAGAAACACCAGCATCCAGGGCGACAGGCGCTTTGGGCTTAGGAAGTAATTTCAACGGATGCCTTAGGGGGAAAGGGTCTCATTTGACCTTGTGAAACAAAGAACAATCTAGACGGGCGCGGCAACTCAGGTCAAACCGAAGACCAGTGGAAGCAATTATTCGTCTTCGGGGGTGCGATTGAGGTCTGGGTGCAGAACGGTGTACAAGAAAAGCACCAAAGCGACAAGCCCGAAGGGTGCGAAGTTCGTGGCGCTCTTGTTGAAGACGGGATACAGCACAAGCGCTGACAACAGTGCAGTCCATAACCACAGAATTGCGACAGCACGACGCGGACCATGCCCAAGATTGATCAACCGATGATGCAAATGTCCTTTGTCCGCTTCAGAGAATCCTTGACGCTTACTCACGCGACGAACAATGGCAAACGCAACGTCGAAGATGGGTACTCCAAGAATGATGAGCGGGATAACAAGTGGCGCCAAAAAGAAATATGTCTGACCACTAAACGCTTGTGTTGTTGGGTCTGCTCGCCCACCGACAACGCTGGTTGAAACTGCTACCAAAAGTCCGAGCAAATATGCGCCACCGTCACCCATGAAAATACTTGCACCGTTGAAGTTGTACGGAAGAAAACCAATACATACACCGACAGTGATGATTGCAATAAGTGGCCCGATGTTTGGTTCAGATAGCAAACCAAGACCTGAGAGATGCCGTGAGTAAATGAAAAATGCAGTAGAACCAATAGCAACGATGCCTGCTGCTAATCCGTCAAGGCCATCAATCAGATTGATTGCTTGCACCATTCCTAACAACCACACAACAGTGACAATGGGAATCCAGTCATTTCCTAATTGAATAACTCCCAAGAACGGAACACGAAAATAAAACATCGTGACGCCGAACCACACAAGCATCATGCCGGCACCAACAATTGCAATCACGCGAGCAGGAGCTGACACTTCTTTCACATCGTCTCGAGCACCGATAACAAGAACCACTAACGCACCAAGCAAAACACCTGTTAGTTCGCTGTTTCCCTGAAACAACGGCGTAAACCGATCCATCCTCCACGCAAGTCCGATTGCTGCAACAGCTCCGGCGAATAACGCAATACCGCCGACATTAGGAGTAGGCACAGTATGAACTTTTCTTTCATCGGGCATTGCCACCCAATTACGTTCACGTGCAAACCACCGAACAACTGGCGTCGTAATCAGAGTGACAAACATCGCGCAAAATCCGACGATGAGATATCCGTTTGTGTCACCCATTAGATGTTGAGCCTAGATGACTGATCCACCTGGATCGTTTCCGTCACAATTTGTGGGGATAAACAGGGAATTTGGCACAGAGTGCCGCAACTTTGGATTTCACAGCGGCGACCGCTGCTGCATCATCACGATGACGAAGAGCTTCTGCAATCAACGATGCAATAACCGGCATCTCTGCTTCAGTCATTCCTTGCGTAGTTACAGATGGCGTTCCAATACGCACGCCTGACGTAACGAATGGGCTACGTGGGTCATCAGGAACTGTGTTTTTGTTCAGCGTGATACCCGCTTCATCAAGTACCAATTGCGCAACTTTTCCGGTGCACTCAGCATCGAATGGGCGTAGGTCTACAACCATCAAGTGCGTATCTGTGCCGCCACTAACAAGGCGGAAACCTTCTTTGGTAAGTGCAGCAGCCAATGCAGAAGCGTTCTTCACAATTTGGTGCGCATATGCAGAGAACGAAGGGTCAAGTGCTTCACGGAATGCAACAGCCTTTGCCGCAACAGCATGTTCAAGTGGGCCGCCTTGGCTGCCCGGGAACACCGCCTTGTCAATAGCTTGTGCATGCACTGCCTTGCTAAGAATGCAACCGCCGCGTGGGCCTCTCAATGTTTTGTGCGTTGTAAACGTGACAACGTCGGCATATGGCACGGGGTTCGGGTGAGCACCACCGGCTACAAGACCAGCCAAGTGAGCAATGTCGAACATCAAAAGAGCGCCAACCTCGTCAGCGATTGCTTTGAACGGTTCTGGATCAAGTCGACGCGGATAGCTAGTTGTTCCGGCAACAATCATTTTTGGACGATGTTCAAGCGCAAGATCACGCATTTCTTCAAAGTCGATTCGCTCTTCACCTGAAGTGACGCCATAGGACTTGAAGTTGTACAGAATGCCACTCGCATTGACTGGTGAGCCGTGAGTGAGGTGACCGCCGTGATCAAGACTGAGACCAAGAACTGTGTCGCCAGGGTTCAAAAGACCTAAATAAACCGCCATGTTTGCGCTTGCACCCGAGTGTGGCTGCACGTTTGCGTGCTCTGCACCAAACAATTGCTTCACACGCGAAATAGCTAGCGCTTCGATTTCATCAACATTTACGTTGCCGCCGTAGTAACGCTTACCGGGGTACCCCTCGCTGTACTTGTTCGTCAGAATGGAACCAGTTGCATGCATCACTGCTGGCGAAGTGAAGTTTTCACTAGCAATCAACTGCAGTCCAGTTGTCTGACGAATCCGTTCTGTCTCAAGAAGATCAAAGACCGCATTGTCTGGGTCTGTGTCGGAAGGAAAAGGCATTACTTGCTCGATTCTTGTTGCTCGATTTCGGCCAACATCGCTACGCGACGTTCGTGACGGCCTGCCTCGAAGGGGGTTGATAAAAACGTAGAAAGGATTTCTTCGGCGAGGCCTTCGCCAACAACACGCGCGCCCATTGACAACACGTTTGCATTGTTGTGTGACCGGGCCATGCGAGCCGTGTACAAGTCGTTACACAATGCTGCACGAACTCCGTGCACTTTGTTTGCTGCAAGCTGTTCACCTTGACCACTTCCGCCAAGAACAATCCCGAGATCAGCTTTGCCATCGCGGACGTGACGACCGACTGAAGCGCAGATTGGCGGGTAGTCACAACTCTCGGTGGAATGGGTACCGAGGTCGATGACATCGTGCCCTTGATTCGTAAGCACATCAATGAGGTGCTGTTTCAGGGTGTAGCCAGCGTGGTCGGCGCCAATTGCAATTCGGGACATCTCATTCAGAGTAGTAGAGGCGTTATGTCTACGACCT
>CALPPK020000218.1 GCA_943325435.2 Bifidobacterium breve | reverse complement strand
TGACTGTGCCCATGCCGCCACAACGCCCGCAGGCGCCTGTGGTAACCATTTGACCAAGCATGCTTTGGCGAACACGACGCACTTGACCTGCTCCGCCACATTCTGTACACGTGACGGGTTGAGTGCCAGACCCAGCGCCGGAACCAGAACAATCAGTGCATGCAATTGCAGTGTTGACTTCAACCGTGACTTGCGTACCGAACATCACTGCCATGAGATCAACGCGTGCAGTCACCTCTAGGTCTTGACCGCGCGGAGGCCCTGCTTGCTGACGACCACCGCCACCACCGAAGAACGCTTCAAAGATGTCGCCGAAACCGCCGCCCCCACCGAATGGGTCTGACCCTCCGCCTGAACCGGCGCCAGAAATTCCGGCGTCGCCGAATCGGTCGTACCGACTACGAGTCTCCGGATCTGACAACACTTCATACGCATGACTGACTTGTTTGAACAAGTCTTCTGCTTCAGGATCATCTGGGTTTGCGTCTGGGTGCAATTCGCGTGCGCGCTTGCGGTAGGCGCGCTTAATCTCATCAGCACCTGCAGTGCGATCTACTTCTAGAAGTTGGTAAAAATCGGCGCTCATAGCGTTCCTTCTGCAATATGACGGCCCAACTGGGCGCTCACTACTTCGACTGTTGTCAGTGCTTGCGGGTAATTCATACGGGTAGGACCAAGGACCCCTACGGTACCGATGACTTCGCCATCAGCAAACACTGGTGACACCACGACAGAACATGACACAAGTGGTTCAACACCATGTTCAGCACCGATAGCAACCGACAGTCCCCTATCAAGCATGTCTTGCAACAACGTGACCACTACAAACTGCTGCTCAATGGTGGACAACACATCACGCACGACGTCTACCGCATCAAATGCATTGGCCATCGACGATGCACCACCTACGAACACTGGTGCTTCATTACGGTGTCGTGACAATGCGTTGATGGTTGCAAAACACACAGCGTCGACATGGGCATCGTTTGTTGAAGACACCGTTGTGACATCTCCTAATGAATGACCGACAAGAGTTCGCGACAAATGAGACACAGCGTCAGAAATATGTTGGTCAGTGATGTCTTCAGACATTTGAATCATGTCATTTTCCACATTGTGATTCGATAACACCACAACCACAGTTGCAGTGCGTGACGTGACGCGGCTGATATGAACTGCTCGAACAATGGTGGTATCTGCTTCAGGCCCCACGATGACTGCAGTTTGGTGAGTGATGTCAGCCAAAAGCGTTGTGGTGTGGCGCAACAGATCTTCCAGCCGACCATGCGTGGCCTTAAAGAAGTCCCCTACCTGAGTTGCATCTTCTGATGCCAACACGCCGGCTGTTGAAATGGAGTCAACGAAATGCCTGTACCCCTTATCGGTGGGAATACGACCAGCAGAAGTGTGCGGTTGAGCCAAGTAGCCCTCTTGTTCAAGAACAACCATTTCGTTTCGCACTGTGGCTGACGAAACCATCACAGATGACTTCTGTGCAATATGTGTTGAACCAACTGGCTGACCAGTTGCTACATATTCCTGGACAACGGCCCGAAGGATGGCGGTTTTGCGTTCGTCGAGCATGGTGCTACAAATTTACTTTCCGCTGACCGATTTGTAACGCGCTAAAGCTTCTATTCGCTCTGCAGAGTGATCAACCATCGGTTCTGGATACCCGGATGGCGCCAAGAGACCCAGCGTTGAAGGTTCATGAATAGACGCGTTGTCGAGTTCTGCCAATTCAGGAATCCAACGTCGGAGGTATGTACCTGGTGGGTCAAACTTTGCACTCTGCGACGTGGGGTTAAACACCCGAAAGAAAGGTGCAGCATCTGTGCCTGTTCCGGCAGTCCACTGCCACCCGTGATTGTTTGACGCAATATCGCCGTCAACGAGATGTTGCATGAAAAAGCGAGCACCCCATTGCCATGGCAGATGAAGGTCTTTCACTAAGAAGCTCGCCACAATCATTCGTACTCGGTTATGCATCATTCCGGTTGACAGCATTTGTCGAATACCAGCATCAACTACGGGATACCCCGTTTGTGCTGCGCAGAATTTGTCAAAGCGTGCATGTGCTGCAGCATCGGTGTCTCGAGGCAACACGTTCATTTTTTCTTGCAGGTTTTCCCACATAGTGCGTGGTTGATGAAACAAAACATCGGCATAGAACTCACGCCATGCAAGTTCACGGCGGTAATGATCTGCACCAGAAGTTCCATCCAATCGCGCAATCAATTGACGAGGATGAACGACACCGAAACGAAGATACGGCGACATCAACGATGTGCCATCAACACCTGGGTTATTGCGTTCCTCTTGGTACGCCTCAAGTCGTGGAGACCATTCTTCCCACCTGCGCCATGCCGCTTCTTCGCCAGCTTCTGGCAAATTCAATGACGATGAATCAATATCGGGATACCCCTGACAATGACTCACTGCATCGGCATACGAAACGGGATTTTCGACCGCACTGGTGAAATCGACTAATGACCAACGACGGTAGAACGGCGTGAACACTTTTAACGGCGTGCCGTCGTCTTTCAATACGGTGCCAGGGTTCACGCAATACGGCGAATCCGATTCAACCAATGTGGCGTCAACTTTTTTTAGTGCCTCACGAACACGCTGATCTCGGGCCTGACCATAGGGAGCAAAGTCTGATGAGATGTGAACACTACGAGCGCCAACTTCTTTGGCCATCTGTGCAACTTCTACAACAGGGTCTCCATAGCGCAGAACCAATTTTCCGCCCGTCGCAGCATCAAGTGCACGAAGAGTTTGGAACATAAACGCACGCCTGGCTAACCCGGCTTTTTCGAAGCGAGGGTCGACAACAAATAACGGCACTACGTCGCCATCTTTCGCAGCTAACTGCAACGCCTTGTTATTGGTCACCCGCATATCGCGGCGTATCCACAAAATAGATGTGCTCATCTGTCCTTCCACAACATTGGGACAAACAATAAAGTCAAAATTCCGCCATACGCAATCGACCACTCAATTCCAATGTTGTCGCCAATCCAGCCTGTGACGGGGCCACCGATGGGTGTCGAACCAAGAAATGCCACAGCCACTAATGCCAACATGCGACTACGCATTTCTGGAGGTGTGTTCTGCTGACTAAGGCCGTTCATTGATGCAACAAGTCCAGTGCCACCAAGACCTAGCGGAAGGCACAAAAGGCACGCCACCAGGAAGTTCGGAGCCCACGCAATCGCGATACACGACACCCCATTAATGATGACGAGTGTTGCGTACCAGCGCATTGTTATTCGGGTGAACCTAGCTGTGCCTAATGCCCCAAAGACACTGCCGATGCTGACGCATGTCAACAAAATCGGATACCCGTTCGCCTGACCCCACCGAACGTCACTCAATTTGGGCATGACCACGCTGTAGTTGAACGCAAACGTACTGACCACTGTGAACACTATGAAGGCGCGACGCAACATGGGGTCGCGCCACACAAACGACAAGCCTTCGCGGACTGGCTTTCCTCCACGAGCCGCGGATGTAGCCGGCAACATCTTTGTCTTGTCAATCATTAGCAACGAACCAATAACAAAAAGATATGAGACTGCGTTTAACGCAAATAGCCATGCCGTGCCAAGAGGCCCGATCAGCACGGCAGCTAGAGCAGGACCAAAAATGCGGGAGCCAGTCATCACCGTGGTATTTAGCGACATCGCATTTGGAATTTCAGATGGTTCCACTAGTTCAGTGACAAGACCTCGGCGAGAAGGATTATCGATGGCACTCGCAATACCCGTTCCAAACGACAAGAGGTAAATCACTGGTAATGAAACATGGCCAGTAAATGTGACCACTGCCAAGACCACGGCTTGAACCCCTAAAAGTGACTGACACCAAAAGGTGACACGACGGCGATTATGTCGATCCGCGAAACCACCAGCC
>CALPPK020000217.1 GCA_943325435.2 Bifidobacterium breve | reverse complement strand
GCAGCAACACTGCGCGATCAGCGCCCCATGGCTGAGTTGTTCAAAAAAGTCGCAACCGTTGTCACAGATGTTTCTGACGATGTTCCACTTGGTTCCGTAGACGACTGGGAATGGCGTGGGCCAACAAAAGATTTAGGCGCAATTGCAAAGCAACTAAACATGACCGACTTAGTGGAACGCACCGAGCGCGCCATGGTCGGTCGCCGCAGTTAACTACTTAACAGCTGCGGGTTTAGCTTTCATCGTGTACTTCAAAGTACGTGCCTTGATCTTTGTCTTGTCTGGGCGTGCTTTCTTAGAAGTTGTCAGCCATTGACGTGTCCACTTGCCTGATGCAGAAAGTGTTGCTGTGTTTGCTCGAACTGCCGCGACAAGTGGGGCCGGCAGAATGCACGCCTTCTTTGGTGTGTACCAACGCCACTTAGCTGTTTTCATCTTCTTTGCAGTTCCAAACGGGGCAAATGCACATTTGTATTTCACAGTCTTTGCGCCGACTTTGTATGACGCAGAGATAGACATCTTGATCTTGCCCGCGTAGTTCTTCATGCGGATCTTTGGCTTGATGCCGTTCTTCTTGTCAAGTGTGAAACCCATTTCATCGGTGATGATGATGACGCCAGGAGAAACTGCAGGAAAGAAACCAACAGTATTTGCATCAGTTTCAGAATCTGTCAGTGGTTCTTTATCCCACGACGGTGTATAACCAGCCGGAACCGTGTTTGTTGCAAGAACAGTTATTGAAGTAGAAGCAGTACTCGCTGATGAACTTCCGGTACTGGTTTTTGCAACAGTTGTAAATGTGTATGCAGTGCCTGCTGTGAGACCTGTAACGGTGCATGATCCCGATGCGCCGTTGACTGTGCATTTTTTGCCACCTGGTGAAGCGGTGACTTCGTATGACGTTGGTACAACACCGCCTGTTGGTGCAGTCACTGTGATTGTTGCGCTTTCTTCACCTGCAACAACTGTGGGTATTCCTGGAGCGTTCGGTGCAGTTGGTGCTGGAACTCTGTTTGTTACCGACAGCGGGCCGAATGACGCAGCGTCCGCTCCGGTCGGACTTTGAATCGCCGCATTTGTTGTTGCTAAATCGGGAGTCGGCGCTGCATAACTCACCGTGACAACTGATCCATTCTCAATCTTTGAAGCCAATGTGAGATCCATGATGTAACACGCGGCTTGGCAAGCTGGCCCGTACTGCACTGAAGCAACTGCAAGTCTTTGACCATCTGCCAATACGGTGAAACTTGTTACATCTGGTTTAGTTCCGCCTAGTGCACCGCCGCTTGGGTTGCCAGCGGAGTTGATCAAGCGTTCAATACTGAGTCCGTTTGTCGAGGTAACAATTCCGTTGGTGTCGAAAGCCGGTGCCGCACCAAGGGGAGTAACAGCGACTGAGGCTGGACTCAATGCTGTTCCAGTTGGTGTTGTCGCTCCCCCCAAGAGAACGTCAAAAGCGATGACCTTAAATGTGTGTGCAGTGCCAGCTGTTAAGCCGGTGATGGTGCATGATCCTGATGCGCCGGTGATGTCGCAATTCTTACTGCTTGGATTCGCGTATACGCGATACCACGCTGGTAGGTCACCTGATGTTGGAGCAGCAACTGTTGCAGTAACGCTTTCAGGGCCTGCAACGACTGTTGGTGCCGGGGGAACGGCCACCACGGCGCTGGCTGTACCTATAGAAAATGGCAACGGCGCAACGACCACCACGGTGGAAATGAGGGCGGCAAGGAGAGCGCGAGCGGATTGGGAACTGAAGGTTTTCAACACCTAAGCATCTTAGGGTGTGGATAAGTTCCATAGGACAGTCCTATGGCTCGAAAATCGCTGTTAGTCAGTTTCCTCAATGATGTCGGGGAATTCGCTGCCCTCTTCTTGGTGAGGCAACAGAGCAGCTAGGGCAGTGATGGCGCTCGGAAGGTCATGTGCGCGAAGGCGGTCTTGCACTGCAGCCGTTGCTTGGTTGGAATCCAGTTGCAGAGAGGGCGACCAACGGACTTCAAAGACGCGTCGGCGTGGGTCAACGCAGAAAACTAATGAGACTTGCGAATAACGAGTTGCGATTTTGTCGGCAACTCGTTCGGGGTGTCGACCGAGAGGTCCGACGCGCACCAAAATCTGGTGACCACTTGTGCGCTCGGCCGTGTCAATTGCCTCGGCAACTTGATCAGCATTGTCTTTCCACCACTGAGGCATTACCAACTCCCGCTCGCTCCGCCGCCGCTGAATCCGCCGCCGCCTCCACCAAAACCACCGAAGCCTCCTCCGCCGAATCCACCTCGGTGACCGCCAAAGCCGCCGCCGTAAATGGTTCCTGCGCCAAAAGGTCCGAGTACACCTACGCCACGCTTCTTCCCGGCCGCTGCAATTGTGACGAATAAGAAGATAAGCCCGAAGAACAAGATGATGCTGAAAATTGACTGTGCTTGTGTTTGTTCAGTCGCAGGTGTGCTTGGCGCAATTGGTTCAGAGACAATGTTCTCTCCACGCCACACTTGCATCACTGCACGTGCGCCATCGCGTACGGCACCATCGACATCGTTCGCGCGTAAACGGGGGAGCATGATGGAGTCGACAATTCCTGCCGCTGTGACGTCGGTGAGTTCACCTTCAACTCCACTACCGACTTCAATGCGCAAGGTGCGATCTGCAAGTGCAATCAGGACGAGAACGCCGTTGTCTTTTGCTTTGTCGCCAATGCCCCAAGAGCGAGCAAGGTCTATGGAGTAGTTCTCAAGAGTTGCATTACCGGTCGTGTCAATAACAGCAACTGCAATTTGTGGGCCACCGGTTTGCTGAAACGAAGTCAGCTCACTATTGATCTGTGTTTCTACTTCTGTAGACACTCGCCCAATGGAGTCGACAACGGGCGCTGTGAATTCAGGTAGTGAGGCAGCAGTAAATGAACATCCAAGAAGGATGACGCCAAACAGTGCCGAAAGAAAGAAAGTTTTCTTAGCCACCTGGGTTGAGATCCACAGTTGGAGCTACGTCAGCACCTGCGGCTGCTTCAAACAAGGTTCGCTTGTCGAAACCAAATATTCCAGCAACGATTGAACGTGGGAAACGTCGAACAGCACGATTGAAATCTGTGACTGTTTCGTTGTACGTACGGCGCGCTTGCGCTACTCGATTCTCGGTACCTTCCAATTGCACTTGCAAGTCACGGACGTTTTGCAAACTGGCAACCTGCGGGTAGTTCTCAACGACAACAAGCAATCGTGATAATGCGCCTTCAAGTTCACCAGCAGCAGCAACACGGTCATTGCCAGAGGCTGCACTCGCATACTTTGTACGAGCTTCAGTGACTTTTCCAATGATTTCGCGTTCTTGTTCAAGAGCGCCTTCAACTGACTTCACAAGGTTAGGAATCAGATCGAAGCGACGTTGTAGCTGCACATCAAGGTCTGCAACTGATTGATCTACTTTGAGTTCGCGATCTACAAGACCGTTGTATGAACTAGTGAGAGTCAGGATGATGAGAAGCAGAATTCCAGATACAACTGCGACTGGAGCGATCCATTTATTTTTTGACATGTTGACCCCTAAGAGTTTGTTCTGGCTAGTCCGTGGATAGTGAAGTGACGGCCAGGCGATCTGCGGCGCACGATCGTTCCCGCGTGGAGGCTGCTTCCGTCAGGACCTGACCTGGTTTACGGGCGATCGTCGCACAGGACCCGACCGCCACCTCACCACCCACGGGCGAACCCGAAGTCGTTGAGGGTTCCAGCGTACAAGCCAGTTAGCCTGACCACCCGTAGTTGTAGCGATACAACCACCTGGAAGGGTGCGAGAGCGGCCGAATCGGCACGCTTGGAAAGCGTGTGAAGTGAAAGCTTCCGTGGGTTCGAATCCCACCCCTTCCGCCATGACAGATCAGTCAAACATTCATCTTGAAGCCATGCAGGTTGCCCT
>CALPPK020000216.1 GCA_943325435.2 Bifidobacterium breve | reverse complement strand
GAGACTCGCACATTCCTCGATGAATACGTAGTGGGGCAAGAACGCGCAAAGAAAGTTCTTTCTGTTGCTGTGTTTCATCACTACCGTCGCCTGCAGTACATGCAGCAAAACACGGGTATTCGCCGTGACGAAGTAGAACTGCAAAAGAGCAACATTCTTCTTCTTGGACCGACTGGTTGCGGTAAGACCCACTTGGCTCAAACTCTCGCTCGCATGTTGAACGTGCCGTTTGCTGTTGCAGATGCAACAGCGCTCACAGAAGCCGGATATGTCGGTGAAGACGTAGAAAACATTTTGCTCAAACTTCTTCAAGCAGCAGACTTTGATGTGAAGCGTGCAGAACAAGGGATTGTGTACATCGACGAGATCGACAAAGTTGCTCGCAAGGCTGAGAACCCCAGCATCACACGTGATGTGTCAGGCGAAGGCGTTCAGCAAGCACTGTTGAAGATCTTGGAAGGCACTGTTGCGTCCGTACCGCCACAGGGTGGCCGTAAGCACCCGCATCAAGAGTTCATCCAAATTGACACAACGAATGTCTTGTTCATCTGTGGTGGCGCTTTTTCAGGGCTCGAGCAGATTATTGAACAGCGCATTGGTCATAAGGGAATGGGTTTCCACGCCACTGTTGCCTCTAAAGCTGACAAAGACCCTGGTGAGTTGTTTGAGCAAGTTCTTCCTGAAGATTTGTTGAAGTTCGGAATGATTCCTGAGTTCATTGGTCGCTTGCCAATGGTGGGTGCAGTGCACGCTCTCGACAAGCCGGCCCTAATGCAGATTCTTACTGAACCAAAGAACGCCCTTGTGAAGCAGTACGCCAAGTTGTTTGAGTTCGACGATATTGAACTCGACATTGCGCCAGAAGCACTAGAAGCAATTGCGGAATTAGCCATGACTCGTGGCACTGGCGCTCGTGGTTTGCGTTCCATTCTTGAAGAGACATTGCTTGATGCGATGTATGAATTGCCCGGACGCACAGACATTGCGCGTGTTGTTGTAAACGCAGATTGTGTAAAGAACAAGGCCATGCCAGAACTAGTTTCAAAAACTGCTGCACGAGCCCCTCGTCAGCGCCGCGCAGCTTCCTAGGATCGAATGAATTATCAAGAAGCGCTTGTCTATCTCGACGAGCATGCCTCGTATGAGAAAACTGGTCGCGTTGACTCGCCATCAATTGAAAAAATCGAACGCCTCCTTGAGGTGCTCGGTGATCCGCAAAACGATTTTCGTGTCATTCACGTAACAGGTACAAATGGAAAAGGCTCTACCTCTCAAATCATTACTCGTTTGCTAATGGCTCACGGATTAAAAGTGGGAACCTATTCCAGTCCGCATCTTGAGAATGTTCGCGAGCGCATCCAAGTGGATGGTGAACCGATAGCGGAGATTGATTTCGCTGATTCAATTGCTGCTGTTGCAAATGCAGAGGGAATTGGCACTGTGCGGCCCTCGTATTTTGAAATCATGACTGCTGCGGCGTTTCGTTGGTTCTCTGATGATGCAGTAGAAGTTGCAGTTATTGAAGTGGGAATGTTGGGTCGTTGGGATGCGACAAACGTGGTAACGCCAGATGTTGTTGTGATTACGAACATTGCACTGGATCACACGGAATTTGCTGGTCCAACGTTGGCGCACATCGCTACGGAAAAAGCTGGCATTATCAAGCCTGGTTCTGTTGCAGTCATTGGTGAAGCTAACGAAGATTTACGTTCAATTTTCGCTGCAGAACCGTGCGAAGAAATGTTGGTTCGAGGCGAGCAGTTTGATGTAGTTGACAACCATCTTGCATTAGGTGGTCGTTCGATTCACATCAGTACACATCGTGCGGAATACCTTGATTTGTTTGTTCCACTTCACGGATGGCATCAAGGTGACAACACAGCAGTAGCGATAGCAGCGGTTGAGGCATTCTTTGGCTCTGCGCTTGATGCTGAGACAGTGCAAGAAGGTTTAGCCGGAGTACTGATGCCTGGTCGCTTTGAAGTCGTCGGTCATCAACCGCTTGTGATTCTTGATGGTGCACATAACCCGGCTGGCGCCGATGTGTGCGCCAGCGTGTTTTTTGAAGACTTCGACCCTCACGGCCGCCGCATTCTTGTCATTGGTGCTTTGGGTGGCAGAGATATCAGTGACACGTTGTCTGCACTGAAGGTGGACGAATATGAATTGGTCATTTGTTGTACTGCGCCTTCGCCTCGTGCCCGGCCGGGTCGAGAAATAGCGGATGTGGCACGCGGTATGGGGTGTTCTGAGGTTGTAGTGGCTGACACGGTCGAGAAGGCCTGTGACATCGCATTGGCCGACGCAACGAGCGATGATGCCATTTTGGTGGCCGGCTCTTTGTATGTGGTTGGGGCTGCCAGAACCCATCTTCGTCGCGTTTTACCCTGACTGGGCTTGAATTCGGGGGCAATCGAAGCCTCCTGGCGTAGCCTGTACGGCATGTCAGATCGCACACTTGTTTTGTTGAAGCCCGATGCCGTAGAACGCGGACTAGTTGGGGCCATTTTGTCTCGTTTTGAGAACAAAGGACTCCGTATTGCAGCAATGGAATTGCGCACACTTGATGCTGCAATTCTTGCTCGTCATTATGAAGAGCATGTTGGTAAAGGCTTCTACGCAGAACTCGTTGCATTCATGGGTCGTGGCCCAGTGGTTGCCCTCGCAATTGAGGGCCCTGAGGACACCTGGGAAATCGTTCGCACAATGATGGGCGCAACAAACCCACGCAAGGCTGACCTTGGCACCATTCGCGGAGACTTCGGAACCTTGTTTACCGAAAACCTTGTTCATGGTTCTGATTCAGCCGAATCAGCCGCACGCGAGCTCGGAATCTTCTTTCCCGCCCTCTAAGGCGCGGGTAGTTAGCATTTCTGCAGAGTTGTCGTTTATTCGCCAACTCAGGGAGATCTCTTTATGAATCGGAATAATCCTTTGTCGATGGGGCGTGACATTGCCATTGACCTCGGCACCGCCAACACATTGGTGTACGTGCGTGGACAAGGAATTGTTTTGAATGAGCCGTCTGTTGTCGCAATCGACATGCGAGACGGAAAGCCAGTTGCAGTCGGTTGGGAAGCGAAGCGAATGCTTGGCCGTACTCCGAAACATATAGAAGTAATTCGTCCGCTAAAAGATGGAGTAATCGCAGACTTCGACGTGTGCGAAAAAATGCTTCGTTATTTCATTCAGCGTGTCACGACAAGTCGTTGGAGCAAGCCACGAATGGTTATCTGTGTTCCGTCTGGAATTACCGGTGTCGAACAGCGCGCCGTGCAAGATGCTGCTGAATACGCAGGTGCTCGTCGTCCAGTGCACATCATCGAAGAACCTATGGCAGCTGCAATTGGTGCAGATCTTCCGGTGCATGAGCCAAGCGGAAACATGATTGTTGACATCGGAGGCGGAACTACTGAAGTTGCAGTTATTTCGCTCGGAGGAATTGTTGTAGCTCAGAGCGTTCGCGTTGCTGGTGACGAACTTGATGAAGCAATTGTTGCGTACGTTCGTGCGGAGTACTCCTTGGATATCGGCATCAATACGGCAGAAGAAATAAAGATTCAAATGGCTTCCGCATGGCCTCTTTCTCAAGAACTCACTGGTGATGTAGGCGGTCGTGACACAGTGTCTGGCTTACCCCGCACAATTGAGATCACTTCTGCCAATGTTCGCGACGCCGTTGCAGAGCCAATTGCTGCCATTATTGATGCAGTGAAGTCAACTCTCGATCGCACGCCACCAGAATTGGCAGCAGACATTATGGATCGTGGTATCTATTTGTCAGGTGGTGGTGCATTGCTGTCCGGAATGACACAGCGCGTGACTCACGAAACTGGAATGCCGTGCTACATAGCCCCCGATCCGTTGTATGCGGTCGCTATCGGTTCAGGCCGTGCGCTTGAAAACATCGAAGCGATGCGCGGAATGATGT
>CALPPK020000215.1 GCA_943325435.2 Bifidobacterium breve | reverse complement strand
TATGAGTGGTTGCATCGCGGCATCAGATTTGCAGTCGATGTTTATGCGCAGTTCCGGCCAAGCACTCAGCAGGTCTTCAAGTAGAGGAATTGGATCCGTGCCATCAATTCGTGCGGTAGACAGCGTTGACCAATCTGTTTCTTCAATCTTCCATGGTTTTGCGCAGGTCCGTTGTAGATCATTGTCGTGAAAAGCGACCAACTTCCCATCCCGTGTTGCATGCACATCTGTTTCTACGTATCGGTAACCAAGAGCCACTGCGTCGTCAAAGGCCCGCAATGTGTTTTCTGGTGCTGCAGAGGTTCCGCCGCGATGTGCGAAAGCTATGGGTGATGAGTTGTCGAGATAGGGATGGCGAACGACCATTAGATAGATCGCCCGGCAGCCTTCCAGTACTCGTCCTTCAAAAGACGCTTGTACAACTTGCCGGTCGGATGGCGTGGCAATTCTGGCCTGAAGTCAATGGTGCGAGGGCACTTGATGTCTGCCAAATGCGTTTTGCAGAATGCGATTAGTTCTTTTGCCAGCGCATCCGCCTCTTCTGGAGATGCAGGCATTGTTACTGGTTGCACAACAGCTTTCACTTCTTCGCCGAAGTCGTCGTTCGGAACACCGAAGACCGCAATATCAATCACCTTGGGGTGGTTCACCAGAATGTTCTCTGCTTCTTGCGGATAGATGTTCACTCCACCCGAGATAATCATGAAGGCTTTTCTGTCAGTCAAATACAAGAAGTTGTCTTTATCTAGGTAGCCAACATCACCAAGAGTGGACCACCCACGACCCTTAGGGTCGCGTGAAGCCTTCGTTTTTTCAGGGTCATTGTGATATTCGAAGCTTGCGCTACCTTCAAAAAAGATTGTGCCTGATTCGCCCTGTGGAAGCTCTTCACCGTTCTCATCGCAGATATGCACGATTCCTTGAATTGCTGTTCCGACTGAGCCGGGATGTGCAAGCCACATTTCACTATTGCAATACACGAAGCCATTGCCCTCTGTGCCTGCGTAGTACTCGTGAATGATTGGTCCCCACCATGCAATCATGGCTTTCTTGGTTTCAATCGGGCAGGGAGCTGCTGCGTGGATAGCAACTTTGAAATTTGAAACGTCGTACTTGTTCCGGATTGCTGGCTCGAGTTTCAACATGCGAATAAACATTGTTGGTACAAGTTGAGTGTGAGTTGCTTTGTATTGCTCTGCATATTTCAAATACATCTCAGCATCGAAATGTTCCATCACGACTGTTGTTCCGCCGGAGGCGTGAACTGACATGTTGAAACGCAAAGGTGCCGCGTGGTACAGCGGCGCAGGTGACAGATAGATCATTCCTTCCTGAAACTGATACAGACCGACTGTAAGTGCAGTTGCGAGACCAGCAGACGTTCCCAATGGTGTGCCGGGAAACGGTCTAGTGATGCCTTTTGGCATTCCTGTTGTGCCACTTGAGTACAGCATGTCTGTTCCGTCCACCATGTTTTCAAGTGGGGTGGTTGATGCAGTGTCAACAGTTGATTCAAAAGAGTCGTAACCATCTACGGTGCCGTCGAGCATTAAGCGAAGATGGACATTCGGAATGTCGTTTGCGATCTCTAGAGCTTGATCGGCTTTGTATTTTGAAGTGATGAAAGCCTTTGCTTGGCAGTCGTTCAGAATGTATGTGAGTTCAGCTTTTGTAAGGCGACTTGAGCAGGCGGTATACACGACGCCGGCGTAATGGCATCCCCAGATGACTTCCAAATACTTGCTGTGGTTTTCCATACAAATGGCCACATGGTCGCCTGGTTGTAATCCGGCTCCACGCAAAACATTGCTGAGGCGAATTGCCGCTTCATGCAGTTCTAGAAACGTGGTGACTTTCCCCGTCTCGGCGTGAATAACCGCTGGTCGTTGCGGATGGGTGGCGGCTGTGATTCCTGGATACATGGCTCCAAACTAATTCAATGACGGCTGTCACACCTAGCAGTCCGATGGGCGTCTGCCTCGCAAGCAGTATTCAGTTGCTATTACTGTGGGGCAAAAGCCGTGTGAAAGGGCCACTATGAGCACAGAAGTGATTAGCAAAGACGAGACCAAAGTTGTTCAACTCGCAGAAGAGCTTCTGAAGAAGTTTCCGCCAGCGAGTACCCCAGTGGTGGAATTCCTAGGCGCCCAATATGACATGGGGCTCGCGTGGGTTCACTTTCCAGTTGGTCTTGGTGGCCTAGGGGTCTCACCAAAGTTCCAAAAAGCTGTGAATGAAGTGTTGTATCCAGCCGGCGCACCGAACCCGATGTACCGCAATCCGATTGGTCATGGAATGTGTGGACCAACTGTTGCCGAGTGGGGAAGTGACGCTCAGAAGAAGCGCTATTTGCGTCCGTTGTTTACCGGTGAAGAGATTTGGTGCCAATTGTTCTCAGAGCCCGGTTCTGGTTCAGATTTTGCTGGTCTTTCTTCAAAGGGAATTAAGGACGGAGAAGAGTGGATTGCGAATGGTCAAAAGGTATGGACAACACTGGCGCATCTTTCACGATTTGGACTTCTTGTAGTTCGTACTGATCCTGAAGCTGTAAAGCATGCTGGTCTCACGGCATTCGTAGTCGATATGCAAGCTCCAGGAGTTGAAGTTCGTCCATTGCGTCAAATGACTGGTGAAGCAGAATTCAACGAAGTTTATTTCACCGATGTACGTATTTCTGAAAGTGAGATGCTTGGCTCACCAGGTGATGGTTGGCGAGTAAGTCTCACAACATTGATGAATGAGCGTGTCTCTATCGGCGGCACAATGCCACAACGCGGGTCAGGGTCTATTGCCTCTGCAGTTCAAGCGTGGCAAGCACTGCCTGAAGATCAGCGTGACAGCTCAACTCGTGACGAGTTGATGAAGTTATGGATACGTGCTGAAGTTCTTCGCCTCACCAACATTCGTGCAAACGCAGCTCGCAAAATGGGTTCTCCAGGTCCCGAGGGCTCAATCGGAAAGATGGCAGGAGCAGACCTCAATAAAGAAACGTATGCGTTCGCTGTCAATCTTCAAGGAGCAAACGGAATGTTGTACGGGTCCTATGCAATGACTCGGCCTGAAACTGCAATGGCTTTCGATGGAATTCAAAAAGCTTTCTTGCGTTCCCGTGCTAACACCATTGAAGGTGGAACAACTGAAGTAATGAAGAACATCCTCGGTGAACGTGTGTTGGGTCTGCCAGGTGATGTTCGTGTTGATCGCGAAATCGCTTGGAACAAAGTCGCTCGCAACTAGTTAGGCGTAACTAGCCAACGTGGGCTAGTAGAACTCCACAATAAGCAGCGAGAAGAGTTGCTAGCAGTCCGACCGCTCCGCCTAGTCCTTTAGCCATTTTCGACGTTCCGTTCGAATGAATCAGTGTGGCAATAATTGCCATGGCAACAAGAAGCATCTTGATTCCGAATGTCACCATGTATTCGGTGGAGTTATCTGCAACGTCTACAGCGGCCAAACCCCATGCGCCAGTGACTACAATCAGAATCATTGCCGGCCAGGCAATAGCCGCATAGCCCTTGGCAATGTTCGTCAACGCATCAGGATTCGACTTTCGTAGTTTGGGTACTACGACCGCGAGCACAACTTGCCCACCGAGCCAAACACATACGGCGAGAATGTGCAGATATGTACGAAGTGAATGCAAGGTGGGTTGGATCATGGCAGTAAGAGTGTCTCAAGAACAGCACTTGCTGCAAGTGCGCGGTCGTCCATGCTTGCAGTTGTCAGTAATGACGCCCCGGCCATGGCTGTGATGGCGGTGTCAATGGCCATCTGTAAATCACGAATGTTGCGTGGCGGCGGGAAGTATTCATCTTCTTCGGTGACAAAAATTTCTTCAACCCCATCGGAAGGTGCAAGAAATTCAAGCACGCCTTGCACAAGTTCCTCGGGTGCGGATGCACCAGCAGTGACGCCAACAGTTCCGTACAAGTCCTT
>CALPPK020000214.1 GCA_943325435.2 Bifidobacterium breve | reverse complement strand
ATGAAATACGGTTCCGAACCAGGTGGCGGTTCCTTCAAGACCATGTGGGCCATGTACTTCCCGTTGGCCACGAACCTAGACATCATGTTGATGACGCTTGCAATAGGTGGTTTTATCGGTTCTGTGTATCGCCGACGGTTCCTTGGCATTTGGATGGGTGTCTACATCGTCGTGTTGATGATTGGTGTCAAAGTTGCACAAGGCGGGCTGCCTGTAATTGGGCTTCTGTGGAACCCACGTATTTTGCCGTTCATGTATTTGCTGCGCTACATGTTGGCTGCAATTGGTGCGTATGAAGCCGGTCTCTTTATTCGCCGCACTATTGCTGTTCAACGCAATCCACTTCAGATGCCATCTGCACCAACGACAAACACGTCAACTTCGTTGTTGTGGCTTGTGGCTGTTTTTTGTCTCATGGTGCTTGGCGTGCGTTATCAAAGTTTGCCGTTTGCGTCCTTGCAATCGAATGCAACGGGCACTTCCTATGGTTGGGGTCCAGTGTCCTTTCCGGCTCATCGAGCTTTCTCGGATGGTTGGTCACGTTGGAATTTTGAAGGCTATGAAGGCAAGACAACCTTCAGCGAATACAACGGCGTTGTGCAAGCAATGAAGAAACTTGGCGAGGATCCGGCTCATGGTTGCGGTCATGCATTGTGGGAAAACAGCGGAGACCTCAACAAATACGGAACCACAATGGCGCTCATGTTGCTGCCGTATTGGACTGACGGATGCATTGGTTCTATGGAGGGCTTGTTCTTTGAAGCAGCAGGTTCGACTCCGTATCACTTCATTTCAGCAGCGGCGTTGTCGAAACAGAGCAGTAATCCAGTTCGTGAATTGCGCTACGACAATAACGATGCTGCAAAGGGCGTCGCGTACATGCGCATGATGGGTATTCGTTATTACATGGGCTACACGCCCGACGCTATTGCTAAGGCTGACGAACAACCGGACTTAACTAAAGTCGGAACGTCTGGGCCATGGCATCTGTACGAAATTGCAGACACAGCAATCGTTGAACCATTGTCTGTGCAGCCGGTTGTGGTGAATGAGCGTCCGGGGGACAAGCGGGAGCGTTGGCTGGAAATTGGTACGTCGTATTTCCAACACATGAATGAATGGGCGGCATTGCCTGTCGATCACGGACCTGACGAGTGGCAACGTATTGATGTTGCTGTAGATGAAACACGAAGTGTTGGGGTGGAAGGTGAGCCTGGTCGCGAAGTCGACATCGTTAAAGCCGTGGAAGGTTCCGAAATCAAAACAGTTTCTCTTGATCCTGTTGTTGTTTCAGACGTTAAAGTTGAACAAGAATCTGTTTCTTTTGCTGTTGATCGCGTTGGTGTACCGGTTCTTGTCAAAGTCAGCTATTTCCCGAACTGGCAAGTGAAAGGAGCCACGCATGTGTTTCGCGCGGCACCGAACATGATGGTTGTCGTGCCAACTGAAAAGAATGTGACGTTGTCGTACGAACCGTCACAACTTGATCGTTCTTCCTATGCAGTGACATTGGTGGGAATCATCATGGCTGTATTCCTTTTCCGTAGACGATTTCGTTATGGGGTAGCGATGCCAGCCCGCAAAGACTCTGAAATTGGGCCTGAATCCAATGAAGAACTATCCGCCGATAGTCTCACTGATTGATGAAAACAGACCCGTCAATCCTTGACCGCATTGTCAAGGCGTACGACATTCGTGGCACGACGCCGAATGAAATGAACGATGAAGTGGCGTTTGCGCTTGGAGTCGCATTTGCAGATTTTGTCAATGCACCTCTCGTCATCGTTGCCCGCGACATGCGTGTCACAGGAGAGTCTCTCGCAGCTTCATTTGCCAGCGGCGTTACTTCGCGTGGTGTCAATGTGCTTGATCTTGGACTAGCCAGCACCGACCTTGTGTATTTTGCGGCAGGCAAACTTGATGCTCCCGGCGCAATGTTTACGGCGTCGCACAACCCGGCTGAATACAACGGAATCAAGTTCTGTTTGTCTGGAGCACGCCCTGTTGGCATTGATACTGGTCTCGCAACAATTCGTGACGCTGCAAAATCTGTTCTTGCAGGTTCTGTCCCTGGTGCGACAGCAACTCGCGGATCAATATCAACTCGCAACATGCTTGATGAATTTGCTGATCACGTTGTGTCGTTTATTGATGTGAACGCTCTCGTGCCAATGAAAGTTGTTGCAGACGCCGCCAATGGCATGGGAGGCCTGATTGTCCCAGTTGTTTTTGAACGTCTTCCCATGATGCAACTTGAAGTGATGTACCCAGAATTGGATGGCAGCTTCCCCAACCATCCTGCTGATCCCATTCAGCCTGCAAACCAAAGAGATCTTCAAGCTCGTGTCACCAGTGGTGGTTTTGATATTGGTCTTGCTTTCGACGGTGATGCAGACAGAGTGTTCGTAGTGGATGAGAAAGGCAGGGGTTTATCTGGCTCTACCACCACAGCAATTCTTGCCGCAGCTGTATTGCGCAATAATCCTGGCGCCACTGTGTTGCACAATCTCATCTGTTCACGTTCAGTTCCTGAAGTTATTCGCGAAAGCGGTGGAGTACCCGTGCGTACCCAAGTGGGACATTCCAATATCAAACAAGTGATGGCAGAAACTGGCGCCGTGTTTGGTGGAGAGCACTCGGCTCACTATTACTTCCTCGATAACTATCGAGCAGACTCTGGCATCATCGCCACGATGTTTATGTTGCAAGAGCTGTCACGCGCAAAAATGCCATTGTCGCAGTTGCGTCAACCTTTCGAGCGTTATGAAGCAAGCGGCGAGATCAACACCAGCGTGTCAGATGCGCAGGTCGTTATGACTGCAGTTGCTGAGGCGTACAAAGCTCATCCACAAGACTGGGTTGACGGTCTCACTGTTGATTGTGGTGACTGGTGGTTCAACCTTCGCCCCTCAAATACTGAACCATTGCTACGCCTCAACCTTGAAGCCGCAACTCGTGCAGAATGTGATGATCATGTGGTTGAAGTGCTCTCACTTGTGACTTCTGTCTGACAATGAAAGAATGAGAATATGACACTTGACCAAAACCTTCTCGACATCCTTGCTTGCCCAGAAGACAAGGGTCCATTGTTCTATATCGAGTCGGAAAACATTCTGTTTAACCCACGCCTGAAGCGTTCTTATGCGGTTGTTGACAGTATCCCTGTGATGCTGATTGAAGAATCCACACAGGTGTCAGATAGCGAGCTTGCGCGACTTGAGTCACGCATCGCTGCCGAGGGCATAAAGCCCACCTTTACACGCTGATTTAGATACACTGAACCCGTAATCGGGCTGATCAGAGCGGTGCCAGTTGGCCCCAGCCTCGATTCATTATGTAACTCATTTAAGGAGCCTCTATGTCCTCTCTCGCCGATCGTCGCGATTATCGCGTCGCTGACCTCAGCCTTGCGCCATTCGGTCGCAAGGAAATCCATCTTGCTGAACACGAAATGCCGGGCCTTCGCTGGATGCGCAAGCAGTACGGCCCATCAAAGCCATTGAAGGGTGCACGTATCTCTGGTTCATTGCACATGACCATTCAGACAGCAGTACTCATTGAGACACTGGTTGAACTTGGTGCCGAAGTGCGTTGGGCAAGTTGCAACATTTTCTCCACACAAGACCATGCAGCTGCAGCAGTCGCAGTGGGTCCGAACGGAACAGAAAAAGATCCACAGGGTGTGCCTGTATTCGCTTGGAAGGGTGAGACCCTCGAGGAATATTGGTGGTGCACCGAGCAGATGATGACTTGGCCAGACGGCAATTTGCCAAACATGATTCTTGATGACGGCGGCGACGCAACACTTCTTATTCATAAGGGTGTCGAGTTTGAAAAAGCTGGCGCAGTGCCAGACCCAACATCAGCATCGAACCCAGAACTCGCATTGATTCTTGGTCTCTTGCAGCGCACATTGAAGACTGAACCTCAGAAGTGGACTCAAATGGCAGCGT
>CALPPK020000213.1 GCA_943325435.2 Bifidobacterium breve | reverse complement strand
TTTTGGGCCAGCAGCCTCATGACCAATTGCGATGGTGCCCAAAATTTCAATGTGGTCAGGAATGTTGAACTCTTGTCGTAGTCCTGCTTCATTCGAGTGAGCAAAAAACAGGGCTCCCAATTTCACATCTTGTAGAGCAAGAAGAAATGTCATAGTAGCAAAAGAAGCATCGATAATCCAATACGGTGCCGGCCACTTATCAAGTCCTTCGCCAAGACCTGTTGCCTTTTTATCTGGTTCTGAATAACGCTCGAGATACGCAGTGGGGTCGCACATGCTGATGACAATGACTGGCGCTTGCAGAAGCAGTGGGAATGCGAAACCCGAACGACGTTCAACAGGAAGAGCAACATCCCAATATCGCTGTGTTGATTCGTTTTCCAGAACCAGCACATGCCAGCCTTGGGATTTCCCTGCACTTGGTGCACGTGTTGCTAAATCAATGCAGGATGTAATAACTGCAGGATCGACTGCTTGAGCGGAAAATGATCTCGACATCCGACGTGATCGGACGATGTCGGCGAAGTTCACTGACTTAGACGCGAGCGCCGAGCTTGACAAGGCTTTCGGCCATGGTCCAACCATGAACAATCAACACGCCACCCTTTTTAGGATTAACGCCTTCAAACAAGGAAGTGATTTCTGGTGAGATTTTTTCTGGCTTCAAGGACTCGTGATCAAGAAAGCCACTTTGTCCACCTGAGGCAACTATGAAAGTTTTTTCGTCGTAGGTGGAATCAACACCGAAACGACGTGCTAGACGACGACCCCATGCGCGCTCTTCGCCAACGGCGCGATGACCAAACGTTGGAATCATGTCAGTCACTGCCTTCATGGCTTCCATACCATCTGCTGTTGCAAAGCGACTGCCGACAACAACGTCTTCATCAGGAAATGCCATCAACGCACGGTGGTATGCCTCTGTCATTAGACCTTTAAGAACTGAATCACGTTTTGCTGTGCGCTTTATGGTCATGAGGCCGAGCAATACACATGGCGTTCCGCCTATGCGTTCGAGCGTAGAAAATGTGACACCGTGCAACTTGCCATCAATGCGAGCAAGAGTGCACAACACCCAGTCGGTTCCGGCCTTCGCAAATTGCTCAGCAGTAAAAGATCCCTCAATGGTGAGGAACTCTTCAAACTGGGCCTCAGTGAGTGCGCTGCAGTCTTGTGTGGCAACTTCCAACGACATTGACTGGGTGACTCCCTATGACACTCGGGCGGCACTAGTGCCGACAACAACCCTTCTATTCTGCCATTGCCAGAAGCCAATTCCTGAAATCACGGGTTATTTAGATGATTTTTACGGCATTAGAGCCAAACGTAACGCGCAATGGCCCTAGAGCCTTCTCAAAGTCAACGAGTCCGGATGGCCCAAGATCAAATACTTTGCCACCAGCCAACTTCACTTTGCACGGCGAGGTTCCGGGAAACTCAGCGATTATTGCTTTGAGCCGCTCAAGTTTTTCTGCTGTGAAGCCAGACGGAAGCGACAATTCAACTTCTGCAATTTTGTCTCCGAGATTTTCAGGAACTGCAATTCTCTGCGCTGAGAAACTTGGTGGCGCATCATCGCGTTGATTGAGGCGACCAGTGATGGTGACCACCAAGTCATCAGACAACAAGTGACCATATTCGGCAAGTACCTTTGCAAACACAGTTACTTCAATAGCTGCATCCATGTCTTCCAAAACAAAGGTGGCCATCTGATCGCCCTTTTTCGTAAAGCGTCGATTAAGGCTCGACATCACTCCGCCAATCGTGACCATTCCGGATTCACGCGCTTCAAGTTCCTGAATAGAGCTTGTTACGAGGCGACGCAATGCATGTTCAATTCCGCGTAGAGGGTGATCAGAAATGTAGAGACCCAACATTTCTTTTTCATGGCGTAACTGATCGGGCTTAGTGAACTGCATGTCAGGAATAGCTACTTCGGCGCTCCACCCAGTTGTTGAGGCGTCTTCCATTTCGCCGAAGAGCGACATGACTCCTTTTTCTTCTTCGCGTCTAGCCACAACTGCAGAATCAATGATTGATTCAAAGACCATGAGTAGCCCTCGACGAGGAGGTCCGAATGAATCAAATGCCCCTGCTTTGATGAGTGACTCAACAGCACGCTTATTGAGAGCCTGTTCAGGCGCACGTCGCGCGAAGTCATGGAATGACTCGTACGGCCCATTGCGGTCGCGCTCTTCCAAAATCTGAAGAACGATTCCTTCTCCGACATTTCGCACACCCGACAAAGCAAAAACTATTCGCTTCTGACCATCAGCGGTGATTGCAGCAAAGTCTGAACGACCTTCATTGATGTCGGGGTTCGACACCGTTATGCCGATAGACCGAGCGTCAGCAAGATGTACGGCTGCCTTTTCATAGTTGCCCTTCACCGAGGACAACAAACACGCTGAGTACTCAACAGGGAAATGTGCTTTGAGATATGCAGTTTGATATGCAATTAACCCGTAGCCGTACGCGTGACTCTTGTTAAATGCGTAATCAGCAAAGCCACGAATGATGTCGAACAACTTCTCACCAAGTGGACGTCCGTATCCGGTTTTTTCACAACCATCGACAAATGACCCCTCTTCAGCTGCCATAGCTTTCGGATCTTTCTTACCGCATGCCTTGCGCAAGTTGTCTGCTTGGGCAAGTGAATAACCAGCGAACTTCTGAGCAACACGCATCATGCTCTCTTGGTACACCATGAGGCCGTAGGTGTCGTGAAGCACTTCCCGTGCATCTTCGTGGAAGTACTCGGGCTCTTCTATGTTGTTCTTGATTTTCGCGTAGGTGGTGTGCATTTTGGTGCTCATCGGACCTGGGCGATACAACGCAATGACTGCGCACACATCTTCAAACGCTGTTGGACGCATGAGTCGAAGCAAACTCTGCATTGGTAAAGACTCAAGCTGGAACACACCAATGGTGTCTCCCCTTCCGAGCAACTCAAAGGTTTCAGAGTCTTCAAGCGAAATGATGTCGATGTCAAAGTCAGGATCTGTTTGTTCTCTGATCATTTCGACAGCATCTGCAATGACGTCCAGGTTTCGTAAACCGAGGAAGTCCATTTTGAGGAGACCTAAAGACTCAACGGCATGCATTTCATACTGAGTAACTATTGGAGCATCGTTACCCTTGCGTTGAATCGGGAGATAGTCCATCAGCGGCTTACCAGTGATTACCACCGCCGCAGCATGAATACCGTCTGAGCGCTTCAGACCTTCCAACCCTCTGGCGACTTCAACAACTTTTGCTGCAATCTCATCTGCCAGAACCAAGTCGCGTAATCCCTGTGCTTCGCGGTACCCGGCTGCATGCTCATCGCTGTATTCAAAACAGGCTGCTAACGGAGTATCGCGCCCCTGTTGCAGTGCCGGCATGAGTTTTGCAATGCGGTCGCCGACTCCGTATTCATGCCCAAGTACTCGAGCAGCATCGCGCACCGCATTACGAGCCTTAATGGTTGCGAACGTGATGATCTGCGCAACGTGGTCACGGCCATATTTTTCAGCGGCGTACTGAATCATGTGATCGCGATATCGCGAGTCAAAGTCCATGTCGATATCAGGCATGCTGATTCTTGACGGATTCAAGAATCGTTCAAACAGAAGGTCGTACTTCAACGGATCAAGGTCTGTGATGCGCAGACAATAAGCAACAGCACATCCAGCAGCAGACCCACGACCAGGCCCCACACGAATGTTTGATTCGCGAGCATGACGAATGAGATCCCACACAATGAGGAAATAGGCATCGAATCCCATGTCGCTGATTGTTTTCAATTCAAAAGCAAGCCGTTCAACAACGGCTGATGGCAAGTTGTCTCCCCATCGCTGTTGAGCACCTTTCCACGTGAGGGATGAAAGATATTCCGCTGGGGTCTTGAAGTCGGCAGGAATTGGGAAATCAGGAATTTGATATTCATCAAAGGTGATATCAACTTGCGCGCGTTCCGCAAT
>CALPPK020000212.1 GCA_943325435.2 Bifidobacterium breve | reverse complement strand
GAAAGATCTTGCAAAGTTCAACATCACGGTCAACCAGTTGTTGCCTGAACGTTTTGACACTGCACGCCAGGAACAAATGGCCCACGTTGCGATGAAGTTTCTCGGCATCACATACGAAGAGGCACGGGCACAGCAGATTGCCTCAATCAAAGCTGGTCGACTTGGGCGTCCCGATGAATTTGGAGATGCGTTCGCGTTTCTCTGTGCGGCGCAAGCCGGATACATAAGTGGTCAAAACCTGCAGCTCGATGGCGGCAGTTACGAAGGAGTTTTCTGATGACAATGACAAGTTCACGTGCAAGTAGTCATGTAGCCCGACCGATTGAACAATTGGTTAGCGAGATTGCAGAGTTGCATTCGCAATTTGATGCAACTGCTGCTGAGTCCGAAGAAATCGGTGATGCTCCACCAGCGTTAGTAGATCTCATGCGCCAGATTCGCGTGCCGATGATTAAAGCGCCTCTTGAAGCTGGTGGTGATCGCCTGTTGTTAGCAGACCAATGTCGCTACTTCACAGCGTTGAGCTATTCAAATGCAACAGCAGCGTGGACTGGTTTCAACCATGCAGGTGCTGCTGCGGCCGCCGGATCGCGTCTGAGCGATGAAGGAATTGAATTGTTATTCGGCTCCGATCCGTCGCCGTTTCTTGCGGCTGTGGCTGCACCATCTGGAACCTTCACCAAAGTTGATGGTGGAGTGTTAATGAACGGCACATGGAATTATGCAAGTGGTGTGCGCCACGCAGATTGGGCCATGCTTACTGCAATCGAAGCGTCAGATCAGCCATCAGTCACTCTTGCGGTCATTCGAACAGCGGAGGCCACGGTGCATGGCGAGTGGAATGTGATGGCACTAAAGGGAACCGGCAGCGTGTCGATCACCGCGAAAGATGTCTTCGTACCTACAGCACTAACCGTTGATCCAATGGAACCACCTAAACGTGGTGGAGCAATCTTTGGGTTGAACTACCCAGTCTTTGTAGCCGGTGAAAACCTGGGCTTTACGTTTGGTGCATGCACACGATTTATTGACGAACTAGTTGTGTATGCACGCGGTAAATCAAGAGGTTTTGATGGACGACTCGCCGATCGCGGTGCCTTTCAATATGAACTTGGTCGCAGTTCTCAACAACTGAAAGCTGCACAAGCTCATGCACTTGCCACGCTTGCTGAGGTTGACGAAGTCATGGAAAATGGTGGTGGATGTAGCGCGAGAGATGAAGCTGGCGTAACTGCTATGACCGCGTATTGCACGGAATCCGCAGTGTCGGCAATTTCACGACTGATGAGTTTTGCTGGGGCTGGTGCATTGTTCAACTCAAGTCCGCTACAGCGATGCTTTAGAGACGCGCAAGGTTCAGCCCAGCATCTCGTTGCGACAAATCAATCACTTGATAAATACGGCGCAGTCTTGCTAACTGACGGCCAGTAATGAAGATTGCAATCGTAGGTGGAGGAATTGGTGGGCTCACCGCTGCTCTTGCGCTGTCTGAAAGCACACACGACATCACGGTCTTCGAACGTTCGGCAGGTATCAGAGAAATCGGTGCCGGAGTACAAATCAGCCCTAACGCTGGAAGGCTTTTGCATTCTTTAGGGCTCGGTGCGGCATATTCAGAGATTTCGGTACACCCACATCGAGTTGTCCTTCGTCGCTGGGAAGATGATTCCATTATTCGTGCTACTGACCTTGACGAGAGTTTCATCACTCAACACCACGTACCACTCGCAAACGTTGCGCGTAATGAACTGGTGGAAATTCTGGGTGATGCAGTCGCTGCTCGCTCAAACATTGCTTTGAAATTCTCAGCGCATGTTGTTGCAGTTGAACCAGGTAACTCGGCATCAGTTGTTCGGTTCTCAGATGGTTCATCGCAGTCGTTTGACATTGTGATTGGGGCAGATGGAATTCATTCAGTAGTTCGTCCATGTGTGGGTGGCGTAGATAAACCGCGATTTAGTGGCTCGGCTGCGTATCGCGCGTTGGTGCCTCGAAGTGCAGTGGAAGATCTACCGATTGACGTAACTAATCGCATGGGGCCAGACCGTCATGTTGTGAGTTACTTCATTGGGCGCAATCGCAGTCATCTCAACCTTGTGTGCATCTCGCCTGAGGATTCCTGGGAAACCGAATCATGGACCGAACAAGGAACAAAGGAAGATTTGTACTCACGTTTTGAAGGATGGTCTCCAGATTTTCTCTCGCTTCTTGGTCGAGTAGAAGAACCGATTTTTCGATGGGCGTTGTATGACCGTGAACCACTTGAGAAGTGGGGAATGGGCACGACCACGTTGCTAGGTGATGCGTGCCACCCCATGCTTCCCTTTATGGCGCAAGGCTCCTGCCAAGCAATAGAAGATGCAATTGTTCTTGCGCGTTGCCTGACGGATGCGAATACCAGCGACGCTGCAATCGCACTACGCAGATATGAAGATGCCCGTCAGGGTCGCACGGCACAAGTTCAAACGTCGTCGCTCATGAATCGAGATCTGTTTCACATGGTGGATGGTCAAGAACAAAAAGATAGAGATCTGATTTTCTCCATCAGCCCACCCGGTATGTCAATTCTTGATTGGGTCTACGAGTACGACGCACTCACCGTGTCTGTATAGAGAGTTATACAGCGGGAATGATTTGCGAGAGTTCGATGGCTCGACTATCGAGAATTGCAGCATGTCGAACTTTTGCAATCTCTCGGTACTTTGAATTATCCAGCTTGTCGATGAAATGTTGGCGCGTGGGGTAGCGCACAAGAATCGCTAAATCCCAGTCCTCGCCTCCAATGACTGTATTTTTGGCTAATCCCACCCAGATTGGGTCGCTGCCGAACTTCACATCCTCTTCGTCGTTCAGTTCGCCGTATCGACGAAATGCCTCGCCACCCGACATACCGTCCACGCCGAAGCCGTCTAGTGCTTTGTCACGGAACTTCAATAGGTTCAGCATGATGATTGATTCATTGGGATCAAGCGCCCGCATCGCATCGATGGCGGCTTCGTTAGCTTCGATATAGGTCATTTCACGAGCGTAGTCAGTGACTCTCGCTGGCCCTTTATGGCATACACTCTTCGTATCGAAGGGGGACCCATGAACGGTGATCAAATGATGAGGGCGCATTCAGCCACGCTTCCTGCGCCACAATTCGATAATCCTGCATGGGTGAGCCCCGTTGCGTTAGCCAACGCGCGGGTTGCCATTGTTACGTCGGCAGCTTTGTACGCAGCCGGTGACGAAGCCTTCTCTGCCGTCGACACTGGTTACCGAATCATTGATCGCGAACGTCGTGATTTAGTTCTTGGTCACTGGAGTCCCAACTTTGACCAGATGGGCGTGAAGATGGATCTCAATGTGGTGTATCCCATTGATCGTCTTGAAGAATTAGCCGCACAAGGAATCATTGGTTCTGTTGCGCCAAGGCATATTTCCTTTGCAGGAAATCAGCCAGACGATGTTTCAACAATTCGTTTAGACACTGGCCCAGCAGCAGCTGCACAACTCCGCCAAGATGGCGTCGACGTTGTCATCTTGACCCCTGTTTGACCTCTTTGTACGCGCACCGTGAGTGTGCTTGCGCATATTTTTGAAGCTGCAGGAATTGCAACAGTTGTGTTGTCTTCCGTACGTGAAGTTGCACAAAAGGTTGCACCTCCACGGGCATTGCATTGTGAGTTTCCACTCGGACGCCCATTAGGAATTCCGAATGATGTTGAATTTCAAATGGATGTATTGCGACGAGCTTTCGCATTGTTGACGGAACCATCTGGCCCTGTCCTCGTTGACCACCCAGTCGTGATTGAAGCAGATGAGCAACCAGTCTCTTGTGCGATTCCGCCTCGATTTGATGCGTCGCTTCCACCGTGCGTCGATGAAGCTCGGGGAATCAAAAAGGCTTATGTTCGCGCGTTCGAACGTAGGGGAGTTACTTCAGTCGGTCGCAGTATTGCCGCAGATGAAGTACCGAACGCGTTGGCGGT
>CALPPK020000211.1 GCA_943325435.2 Bifidobacterium breve | reverse complement strand
GCAGCCACCTTTCATTGCTGTATCGATGTCTTCCATTGATGCTGTGCCTGTTTCCCAAATGCGAATTGCATTGTTGAGGTAAGGGAACAGCAATGCGTTCACGATGAAGCCGGCGCGATCTTTTACTTGCACGCCGCTCTTGCCGCACTTGGCGGTGAAAGCGTTCGCAGCATCCATAGTTTCATCTGATGCAGTGATCGGACGTACAACTTCAACCAGTGGCATTGCAGTTGCTGGGTTAAAGAAGTGAATTCCACACACTTTGTCTGGGCGGCCAGTGGCCATTGCCATTTCAACAACAGGCAATGTGCTTGTATTTGTTGCAAGAATCGCACTTGGCTTTACAGCCTTATCGAGTTCGATAAACAAAGCTTTCTTCACTGCAAGATCTTCAACAACTGATTCGATGACAAGATCGCAATCAGCAAGGTCAGCAATTTTGTCTGTTGCAGACAAGCGACTAAGGATTGCTGCTTTGTCTTCTGCAGTAATTTTCTCACGTGAGACTTGCTTTTCAAGTCCCTTTTCGATTGTTGTGATCATGGCTTGCGCACTTGCAGCACTGCGTGAACGCACAATGACGGTGTACCCAGCTTTTGCAGCTACTTCGGCAAGGCCTGAGCCCATGATTCCGGAGCCACAGATTCCAACTTTTGAGATATTCGTTTCAGACATGGAAAACACGGTAACAACCGCGCCCCAGAAATGAGTAATTGCGGGCTACGACGCCAGGTATCTAGCGATAGCTATTCGAACAAGGGCACTCCTAGTGATTCCTTCTCGCTTGGCACGTCGGTCAATTTCGCCAATGAGACTGGGTTCGATGCGGATAGGCACCACTTTGCCGATGTCTTCACCAAGGCGTGGCCGACCAACTAATTGCCGGATGGTCTTTGGCTGAATCTCGCCAGAGGCCCATTGATCTGCCTCTTTTTCTAATTCCGCATGAGAGATGGTCGAACCATTGGGCAAAACAACTTTCCCATTTTTCCTTGAAATTGTTTTCGCTTTCATTGCCATTTTTTACACCTCATGTTTGAGGGCCGAATGGAGAATGTGAACACGGCTATATCGTAATACGAAATTAGCAACTGGGGCTATGGGGTTTGGAAGTTTGCGAGAGCGTCTTCGTGGCACACCATGATGAGTGCCTACGAATCAGCGAGTGGAAAGTTATTTTTCGGTGATGACGAGTGTGTCGATTATGACTGGCTTGCTTGGAGCACCGCCGAGGTCGCCCTCACCAGAGTTCAAAGCCAAGATCGCCTGAGCGACATCAAGACCCTTCGTGATTTTGCCGAAGGTGACGTACGTGCCTTGGCCGTCAAGAACTGATGCCTTCGGACCAGTGACGAAGAAGAACTGTCCGCCGCCAGAGTCGGCGCCCGAACTGCGAGCCATGACGAGGTCACCTTCTGAATACTTAAAGCCAGTGCCTTCATCTTTGATTGAGTAACCAGGGCCGTCTGTGTTGTTCGAGCCGCCACCTTGAATGATGTCAAGCGATACGTCAGTACGGAAGATGAATGACGTGTCGTAGTACTTGTATCGAGACAACGTGACGAAGTTATTCACTGTTGATGGGGTCTTTTTAGTATCAAGTGCAACTTCGATAACGCCTTCAGAAGTATTGAAGATAGCTGTGTATGACTTTGCTGGGTCGATACACATCGAAGGGGCCTGTTCGAAAATAGTGGCGCGCTCTTCTGAGCCGTCTGTCTTAGGGCATGGAGTCTTGCCCGTTATCCGGATACCAGGAACAGTTTCTGTGGACTGAGGCTCGGTGCTGGAAACAGCAACTGCACTGTCAGAAGAGGAGTCGTTCATGACAAAGTTCGAAATCAAGAAGAGCGCCCCGATGATGGCGGGAATTCCGACGCCAAGAAGAAGGCCGCGCTTGCGGACTTTGTTCATTTTCTGCTTACGGATGCGCTCTTGACGGGCGCGATCCCGGTTGGCCTTTTGGCGAGCTCTTTTATCTGTACCCATGAAGTTCTTAGGTTACTGGCGTACGGGTAGCCTTAAAAATGGTGGGACTAGTAGTTCAAAAATATGGAGGCACTTCGGTCGCCGATCCGGACCGAATTAAGTCTGTGGCGGACCATGTGGCCTTTACAAAGCGCCACGGCAATGATGTCGTCGTGGTGGTCTCTGCCATGGGCAAAACCACCGACAACCTCTTGTCTCTCGCCAATCAGGTCTCAGACGTGCACCCTGGCCGCGAAATGGACATGCTTCTCACCACGGGCGAGCGAATCTCCATGTCCCTTTTGTGCATCGCCCTCGCTGGCATCGGAGTTGAGGCCGTCAGTTTCACGGGTTCCCAGGCCGGAATCATCACTGACACAGTGCACACCAAGGCCAAAATTTCAGAGATCAAGGGCGACAGAGTTCGTGAAGCACTTGCCGAAGGCAAGGTTGTTGTTGTTGCCGGATTCCAAGGCGTCTCAACCGATAAAGAAATCACCACTTTGGGCCGAGGCGGAAGCGATACAACTGCTGTTGCATTGGCCGCTGCATTGAATGCAGATGTGTGCGAGATCTACACCGATGTAACTGGCATCTTCACTGCTGACCCTCGCATCGTGCCTCAGGCGCGCAAGCTTGGCCGTTTGCAATTTGAAGAGATGCTCGAGATGGCTGGTAGCGGCAGCAAAGTTCTTGCGCTGCGCTCAGTTGAATTTGCCCGCAATCACAACGTTCCGATTCATGTGCGTTCCAGTTTCACCTGGGAACACGGCACATGGGTTAGCGACGAAAAATCACAAGGAGACAGCTCAATGGAAGAGCCCATCATCTCTGGTGTCGTACACGATGCCAGTGAATCCAAAGTCACCATTGTTGGTGTGCCAGATAAGCCGGGTATTTCTGCGGCGCTGTTTGAAAGCCTCGCTAACTCAAACATCAACGTCGACATGATTGTTCAGAACACTTCAAAAGATGGTCTCACTGATATTTCATTCACTGTGCCAAAGGCAGACATGAAAGTTGCCGAAGACATCGTGTCGCGAGTTTCTTCAGAAATCGGAGCAAGTGGCGTTACGCATAATTCGGAAATTGCAAAAGTGTCCTTGGTAGGTGCTGGTATGAAAACCAGCCCCGGAGTCGCAGCAAAGATGTTCCGTGTTCTTGCCGACAACGACATCAATATTCATATGATCTCCACTAGCACTATTCGTGTCTCTGTCGTTATTGCTGCAAAAGACATGGAATCTGCTGTTCGATCTCTGCATACAGCTTTTGGTCTTGACTCGGGTACTGCCTATTCGGCACCATTACCCGAGCGCAAGTAGAACGCCTGCAAGACTCTGTAGATGGTGACCGCACGTCGACAACTCATTCCTTGGCGTGCCGCTGGTACCCGTGCAGAGATGCGTCGCAATGCTGACGAAGTAGTTCGTGACACAGGTTGGGTGTTTAACAATCAAACTGGTGCATCCCTCACGCTAGAAGAATTTGTTCAAACCGGCGACGCTGAAGTTGATGTGTATCTCGATCGTCTCGGATGGAATTCATTTGCATCGGGTGCAACCATGTTGGAAATTGGTTCGGGCATCGGACGAATGACTTCTGCGTTTTCTCGTAAATTTGCTGTCACTGTTGCAACAGATGTTGATGCTGCATTCTTAGAACGGTGTCGCGAAACTGTTTCACGATTCGGTCGTGTTGGCGGACTCCGCACCGTGCATATTGCTGACGGAAGTTCCATTGCGGTTGAAGCCTCTTCTATTGACGCTGTCTTTTCATACATCACGTTGCAGCATTGCAAAGCGAGTGATGCGCTCGGTCTCACCAGTGAATCGTTTCGCATCGTGAAGCCAGGCGGCTACGTGGCGCTGAACTACCGCACCTGGGTACCTGCCGATTTATTGCTCGTTCCAGCTGGTGGCGTGATGCGCCAATTGTGGCGTATTCCTGTTGTCGGGCCGAGACTTTCGCAATGGCGCTGGTCAACTCGCTTTGGCTGGCAGGCCAATCGCCTT
>CALPPK020000210.1 GCA_943325435.2 Bifidobacterium breve | reverse complement strand
CTGGACACCTACAAAAGGGAAATTTCATGACCGCAGCATCATTGTTTGATCAAGCCGCAATCGGAAACTTTTGGTTCCGTTACCTCCACGTCCTCGCGGGCATTACCTGGATCGGTTTGCTTTACTCCTTCAACTTCGTTCAGGTGCCAGGCCTTGCTGCCTATGGCGACGAAGGCAAGGCTCGCAACATCACCGTGACCCAAATCGCTACTCGCGCATTGTGGTGGTTCCGTTGGGCGTCAATCGCCACTCTTGCGACTGGTCTTCTCATCACAGCAGTAGCTCCTGATTACATGAATGACTTCATGAATCACCCAGGTTCAGACCCAGCTAACGCAAAGAACGCTGTTATCTCAGTCGGCATGATCATGGGAATTCTGATGGCTGCCAACGTGTGGATGATCATCTGGAAGAACCAAAAAGTTGTTATCGCTAACGCTGTCAATGTTCTTGCTGGCGGTGAAGCTAACCCGGATGCCGCAACATGTGGCCGTAAGGCACTTCTTGCATCACGTCAGAACATGGTGTTCTCAGTATCCATGTTGTTCTACATGGTTGGTGCAGCTCACTTCTACCCAGAAGCATTCAGCGCAACCACTGGTAACGCGAACACTTTTATGTTCATCTCGCTTGCAATCATCGCGTTGCTTGAATTGAATGCAATCGGAATTTTCGGTGGCATCAAGGCTGGTAACAAGATGTTGTGGCCATATGAGAGCCACAAGAACGCAATCATTTCATCGATTGTGTTGTGGGCGGTCTTCTTCGGCCTCTCCGTTGTCTTCATGGGCTAACGAACTTCGAAATGTAAAAGGGCCGCCCCAATGGGGCGGCCCTTTTGCGTTCTGAGAACTCGGTCTCTATTCGACTGTAAGAGTTGCTTTCATGTTGCTGTGACCAGGCACGTCACAAATCAATGTGTATGTGCCAGCATCCAACGTGATAGCGCCAGAGTCAACCGAACCCTTTTGGCCAACGACCAATTTGAAGTTCGGAACCTTGGTGTCACCCTTAGCAAGGATGAGTGTGTGACGAATTGAGTCTTCGTTTGAGTAACCCAACACCACTGATCCGGCAGTGACGGGGCCATAGGTCTTTGCATCAAAGCGAAGGCCTGAAACAGCGGTGACAACGAGGGCGCCGGTTGGCAAAGTTTCTGCTGGGGCAGAAGTTCCGCCACCGCTGCATGCTGTCAGAAGAGCCACTGAGGCCGTGAAGGAAAGAAGACGTTTCATGAGACTGAATTTACAAGCGAAATGGGCCAATAGGTCGGGCTGGAGTGATCAGGGGAAGTACCATTTGTCACGCGGACAACGGCGTCCGTGGCATCAAGCGAAATGGTGCCCAAGCGCCCGCTAGGGCAGTGATCGAGGCGACAATGGCAGACATAGCTGACCGTACGCAAGACTTTGGTGCGAACTCATGGCTCGTAGAGGAAATGTACGAGCGATATCGCGCTGATCAGAACTCAGTAAGTGAGGCATGGCGAGAATTTTTCAGCGACTACCGAAGCGCTGCCACTTTGACGTCCGCAGCACCTTCGTCGCCCGTTTCTTCAGCCGCTCCGACGTCTGCAGCAACTCCTTCGCCTCTCGCAAGCTCGAACGGCTCTGTAGTTCCTCAGCCGTCGGCGCCTGTTGCTCCGGTGTCTGTTCCTGAAGGGTCTTCTTTGGAGCCATTGCGTGGCGTTGGTGCGGCAATCGTAACGAATATGGAAAAGAGCCTCTCTGTTCCTACTGCTACCAGTTTTCGCAACGTGCCAGCTCGTCTCTTGGAAGTCAATCGTAAAGTCATCAACGATTACCGCTCCCTGCACGGTCTTTCAAAAGTTTCGTTTACACACATCATTGCCCACGCCATTGTTCGTGCTATTTCTGATGCTGTTCCAAACATGCGTAACGCATATGCAGTTGCCGCTGACGGAAAGCCCCAATTAGTTCGAAACCCACATGTCAATGTTGGGCTCGCAGTTGATGTTGATAAGGGCGACGGCACGCGCGCGCTTGTAGTTCCAGTGTTGATGAATGCCGACACGCTGAGTTTCGCTGGCTTCCTTGTTGCATACGACGACATTGTTCGCAAAGTAAAGGCAAACAAACTCACTATTGCTGACTTCCAAGGTGCAAACGTTTCAATCACAAACCCGGGCACCATCGGAACTGTTCAGTCTGTACCTCGCTTGATGCCAGGACAAGGTGTGATTGTCGGGGTCGGGTCTATTGATTACCCAGCCGAATTCCAAGGCAGCGACCCTGCAAACTTGAACGCTCTCGGAGTCTCAAAAGTTGTCACGGTGACAAGTACGTACGACCACCGCATCATTCAAGGTGCTGAGAGTGGATTGTTCTTGAAGCGAGTTCATGAATTGTTGTTGGGTAGCCACGGTTTCTACAACGACATCTTCCGCAGTCTTGAGATTCCATACCAGCCAGTCGAGTGGTCATCCGATGCTTCACCAATGAATCGTGAAGAAACGATGATGGAAAAGCAGATGCAGGTCAGCACGCTTGTTCGAGTTCATCGTGTGCGTGGTCACCTCATTGCCGATATTGACCCATTGCATTGGAAGGCACCACGCTTGCCTCGCGAATTGGATCTTGCAACATACGGACTAACCATCTGGGACCTTGAACGTGAATTCCTCACAGGCGGAGTAGCAGGAAGTCACAAGATGACTCTTGACGAATTGCTTGGCGTCCTACGTGATGCTTATTGCCGCACCATCGGTATTGAGTACATGCATATTCAAAACACGGATGAACAGCGTTGGATTCAGTCCAAGGTTGAGGGCGCAACGTTTACTCCAACTCTTGATGAAAAGTTGCGTATTCTCGAGCGTCTGAACGCTGCCGAAGCTTTCGAGAAGTTCCTTGCAACTAAATACGTTGGTACCAAGAGATTCGGTCTTGAAGGTTCTGAATCAATGATTCCAATCATTGACGAGATCATCTCTGCCGCTGCAGATCAAGACCTTGATGGTGTTGTGATGGGAATGCCACATCGCGGACGCCTGAATGTTCTTGCAAATGTTATGGGTAAGAACTACGAGCAGATCTTCAAGGAATTTGAAGGCCATATCAGCTCTGACTCAGTGCAGGGAAGTGGTGACGTGAAGTACCACCTCGGAGCTCAAGGCACGTATAAGTCTGCTGCTGGAAATGAAATTGCTGTTGAGCTAGCAGCAAACCCAAGCCACTTGGAAACTGTAAATGGCGTTGTTCTCGGAATGGTGCGCGCGCAACAGGACAAGATCGAACCTCCATTTGCGTTCAGTGTTCTTCCGCTGCTGATGCATGGTGACGCAGCTTTTGCTGGCCAAGGCATTGTTGCTGAAGGTCTCGCAATGAGTGATATCTCTGGATATCGCGTAGGTGGAACTATTCACCTTGTTGTTAACAACCAAATTGGCTACACCACTGCTCCGAAGTATGCGCGTTCATCGCTGTATGCCACCGATGTTGCAAAGACGGTTCAAGCACCAATTTTCCACGTGAATGGTGATGACCCAGAAGCATGTGCACGAGTTGCGCGCCTAGCGTTCGAATACCGCCAGCGCTTCCATAAAGATGTTGTGATTGACATGCTCTGCTATCGCTTGCATGGACACAACGAAGGCGACGATCCGAGCTACACGCAGCCATTGATGTACAAGGCCATTGCTGAAAAGCGCAGTGTTCGCAAGATGTATGTCGAGCAGTTGGTCAAGCGTGGCGACATCAGCCTTGAAGTTGCTGAACAGGTTCTGCAGGATTATCAGAGCAAGCTGCAGACAGCACTTGATGACACTCGCTCACACGCACCTGAAAAAGTGAAGGCTGCAAAGCCGCCAGTGCCAGTTGGCGTATTGCCTCATGTGAACACTGCTATCGACAAAGCGACATTTGATCGAATCTTTAGTCAGTTGACGAATTACCCGGCCGACTTCACGCCTCATCCGAAGCTTGTTCGTCAGTTCGCAGCACGCGAGGCAGCTTTCGAAAAAGATGGCGATTTT
>CALPPK020000209.1 GCA_943325435.2 Bifidobacterium breve | reverse complement strand
TGCTGGAAAAAACAGTATTATAAAATATATTAATAAATAATATAAGGCTATAATTTCCCGAAAGCAAATCGAAAAAGCTTCTTTCCAATGGCGCATCCGCGCTGTGTTGATACTGGCGAAAGGCAGAATTACCGAACATGACAGATGAACACAATGTGCGTGAACGAATTCTGCAAGCTGCCATCAAAATCATCGATGCCAGCGGCGAAGCCAGCTTGCGGGTTGTCACCGTGGCCAAGGATGCCGGTGTTACCCAAGGAATGATCAAGTATTACTTTCAGACCCGCGACAATTTGGTGTCTGAAGCACAAATATCACGATTCCTTACAACGGCGGCAGAAGACATTGAATACATCGCTCAGTTGACTGCGACTTCGTCGACCTCAGCGGAATACCGAGCGAATCTACACAGTCTCCTAGCGGTCATCGTGAACAATCGTCGTTGGCCGCAACGTGCCGTTCGTATCACCACCTTTGGGGCGGCCACAAAGCGTCCCGACATGATGGCTTCAATTGCTCACGCCAATAGCTTGTTCATGGATCGAGCTGTTGAGGTGTACCAAATGGCCCGCGACCGCGGCTTCATTGTTCCCTCTTGCGATATCCGAGCTCTTGCATTGGTGGTTCAGGGGTTAGTACTTGGCTTGTACTTGTCAGATATTGACAAGCACCGCCCGAGCGATGAAGAGATGTTGGAAGCAATCATGCTTTCCATCGACGGCTTCCTCGTCAAATAAATCGAATCACGAGAAATCCGCTGAGGTCTGCAACGCTTTGCGACGGACTAGCCAGTTGAGATTTATGCAGTCAGGCGACGGCGCACAAATATCAGACCTACTCCCAGTGCAAGGAACACTGCAGCCAAGCCTGATAATCCTCGAGACTCATTACCTGTAGCAGGCAAGGTTTCTGGCACCTTGATCTTTCCAGTTGTAGTAGCACCATTTACTTTCGTCACGATCAGGTCATCATCAAGTGAGAAGTTGGCAACGGCAGTGATTGCCTTTCCAGATGTGTCTATTCCTTCAATGGTGACGGTGTGGTCACCAGGCTCAGTGCTTTCCGGAATTGCAATTTCTGCAGAGATACTCCCGTCAGATCCAACAATGTCATCAACCAAGACAACAGGTTCTGAACGAAGCGTAATTCTAAAAATGCTCTTCGGCTTTAAACCGATGCCCTTGAAAATTGAACTCGACAGATTTGTGATGTGCTGTCCCACTTTGAAAGTGAGATCCGCTACTAATTTTGCAATCTTTGATTCAATCGGGATATTTCCAGTGTTGGAGATAATTTCAGTTGAGCCACCTGGAACTTTGACTAATGCTCGATAGTCATGAGAGACCAACGTATTCCCCACTGGCAACTTATCGACAAAGTCAATTTGGTAAAGGGAGGCTTTTTTGCCTTCAGAGATCACCGGAGTCACCTTTCCTACGGTGACAAATGGTTTCTTTCCCGTGCGGCGCTGAATTTCAACAGGAGTTGCGCTTGTCCATTGTCTCACGCGGACTCCGACTTTGGCAGCCGATTGAGACGTACGTTTTACGACAAGGCTGGGATTTTCGGGGCGAATACTGATACTTACGTCACGGGTGTAAACACCGGAATAGTCGGCAACACTGCCTGAAAACTCCGCGACATACCCACCGATGAAACTGCCGCCAATTGGAAGGTCATTCCATCGCGGATCTTGGGTTACCGCAGTGGGCACAAAGCGGTTTGCAACGAGATAGTCCTCGGCATTAGCTACACCAGCACCCCAGTCGTTGGGCTCATTCTTATTTACATTCTCTGGCTCGGCATCAGACACCGCCCAAGCGGAATATGTGTTTTTTGCGGGTGTGCGATCAATGTAGGTGACGTCTCCGTTGCAGGTATTCGTTGCAACACATCGTGCTTCCCAAAATACCTGATCTTTCTCGGGGCCTGCATTCCATTTCCACTGCCCCTCGGTGTCTTTATCGGAACCAGCAAGGAAAACGTTGCGTGCCTGTCCTAAGCGATCACGAACAAAAAGATTCTCGGACTCGCTAGTGATGGTTGCAAGGTGTCCTTTGACCCCTTTGTATGTCAATGATTCGGCATCAGCCAAAGCCTTTGTCCATGTGCGATTAGCACCGGCGGCAACGTAATCTGGCCCACTTTGATCAGACCAGTCGACAAATTTGTAAAAATGATTGTTCTCAATGTTGTACACCGCACCTTCATCGCGGGTTACAACAAACTTCAAAGAAACTTGACCAATAGCATTCGGAGTTTGCACGTACATCGTGCTGAGGAGTTTGTTGACCGACTCTTGCCTTCCAGTAAAGGCTATTTCTGTCAGTTGGTTCCATGAAGAAAGCCCGGGCGCCAATGTGACAGTGGTTGCAGCCTGATTGTTCGCATCAAAAGTTATTGAACGACTGTCAGCCGGAGCCAAGGTGCTTGCCCAGAAAGAAAAAGTTGTACCTGTTGGTCCAGAAAGTTTGATGGAAGCAAGGAGCTGAGTGTCGGAGGGGTAACCCTGCACTTTGCCAAAAAGTGGTCGCAGAATGGAGGCGGAATCTTTGGTTTCGCTCACTCGAGAGTTCAAAAAGTGCGTGGTGCCGGGCCTCAGAGAGAATTGAGAGATATCGGTAAACGATGGCGAAAAACCAATAGAAACCTCTTCAGCCTGAGCAGTGGAACCCAGACTCGTGCCCAAAAGTGTGGCGATAAGTGATGCAGCAATAACGAGGCGTGTCCTTTGGCGATTAAACATGGTCGCCATATTAGTAAATAAAAATGACAACTCCACAGTGGATGAGGAAGACCGCTACTCAGCACAAAGGAACAATGGTGGGCGTTGAGGGACTCGAACCCCCGACATCTTCCTTGTAAGGGAAGCGCTCTAGCCAACTGAGCTAAACGCCCGATGAATCGGAAACGCCAATCTAGCGGGGATTTTCCCCATTTGACAGCCCAACCACCGGCGGCGGCAAAGGTTTTTTTGCATCGAGTTGCTGACGCTCGACCCGTAACTGGCCTAACAGCTGATCGGTGGTTTCATTGCTGATGGCGATGCCGAGTTCCAGGCGAAACTGCACCTCATTGGCCACGTCGGCGCCATAGGCAAACCCAGTGGTTTTCACCTGACCCGACAGCGCAAAGGTGGTGTACCCCTCGGGGTGATGCTCACATGCCATCAGTTTGGAATAGGGCCACTCTTTATTGTTGGTGTCGCCGCGAAACATGGCGCGCTTGTTGGTGATGAGTACTTCCCCATCGGAAATAGAGGTGATGGATTCTTCACCCGGGATGAGTTTCCCCTTTGAGCCACCAGTATTGAGGCGAACTTTTCCGAACAGCGGAAATGAAACTCCGCCATAGCCGCCCTGATAGGAAGCAGCAGAGCGACGTGTTTCCAACAGCGCACAGTTTGCGATGAGCCCAATGACGTACTCACCCTTTTTCAAAATGAAACCGGTGTCGCAAGGGTCGAAGAGGCCTTCAATGTCGTTGTTGCCACAACGCTCAACAGCATTGATCATGACATCGAGCTTTTCTGACTGCGATTGCCATGTGACGTGTTGGGATTGCTCGGCAGCCGCTTGCTCGAGCGCTTCTTTTTCTGCCCGACGTTGCTTCATTTTTGAAAAGAAACCCATGCCCACGACCATAGGCGATGGGTGTGCGCCTAAACAGCAGTCACGTTGATGACGTGATAGCCCGTTGCACCACTTGGTGCCACAGGGCGCACTTCTTCATCTTGAACCACACCCTTGGTGTCGGTTACTCGCACTGCAATGCGATGTGTGCCCACTTGCGCATTCCACTTAGTGCGCCATTGCGCCCACGTATCGCCTGTTCCACCTGGCACAAGTTCAGCAATACGCCAAGGCTCTTCGTCTATTTGTACTTCCACTTTCGCTACACCTGCACGCGGCGCCCACGCCAGACCACCAATGGGCACACTGCCGGCAACTATCTCATCGCCAGAGCGCGGTGTGTCGATACGGCTTGAAGCGAGC
>CALPPK020000208.1 GCA_943325435.2 Bifidobacterium breve | reverse complement strand
CTGCTGTTTCAACATGGCTTCAGATTCCTTCCGAGACTCGAAATGCAGTGCGCATAGTTGTAGCCACAGAAGGCCACGACATTGCCGGGGCAATCACAATTGATGAATGCCTGCATGGTGAAACCGCTCCGATTGTTGATGTTGAAGCCACGCATCCTGCTGTGTACATGTTTACAAGTGGTACTGCGGGCTCACCGAAAGCTGCGATTCTTACTCACAACAATTTGCTGACGAATATTCATCAGGCAAATGTCGCTGAGCACTTAGTTGCCGACGATGTCACTTTTGGAATCTTGCCGTTGTTCCACATCTTTGGTCTCAACGTAGTTTTGGGAACCACACTTGCTTCTGGTGGTTCAGTTGTTCTGGTACAACGTTTTGATCCTGTTGCAACAATGGAAACCATTGCTGATCGGGGCATTACTGTGATGCCGGGTTCCCCCAATATGTGGATGGCACTCGCACAGATGGATCACGCAACTCCTCACGGATTTGCAGGCGTGCGCCTTGCGTTGTCTGGTGCGGCCAAGTTGCCCGAACAAATCAGTCATTCCATGAGCGCACGTTTTGGTTTGCAGATTCAAGAGGGCTACGGCCTCACAGAAGCAGCACCTGTTGTTACAACTTCAATTGGTATGACATGGACACCCGGTTCCATTGGTCGAACAGTTCCCGGTATTGAGTTACGAATTGTTGATGAGAATGGCGAAGACGTTTTGCTTGGCGACAGTGGTGAGATTTGGATTCGCGGCGAAAACATTTTTGCTGGTTATCTCAATGATCCCGAAGCAACTGCGCGAGTTCTCACTCGTGACGGTTGGTTGCGTACAGGTGACATTGCGGTGGTCGATGAAGATGGCCACTTGTACATGGTTGACCGTGTAAAAGATCTCATCATTGTTTCAGGATTCAACGTTTTCCCAGCAGAAGTTGAAGGTGTGCTTTAAGCTCATCCCGATGTTGCAGAAGTAACTGTTGTTGGCACACCGCACCCACACACAGGTGAAGCAGTTCGTGCGTACATTGTGACGCGCAATGGTGTGCATCTCGACGAAGATGCAATTATCGATTATTGCCGAACGAAGTTGGCTCGATACAAATGTCCTTCGAAGATTTTGTTTGTCGACACTCTGCCGCGCAACATCAGCGGGAAGGTGCAGCGCTTCGCTTTGAAGTAGTTGCGCTTGTGGCGTTGCTTGCCACAAGAAAACCAACAAACAAGATACTGATGCCTGCCATAAGGGTGACAGCAAATGCCGTGTCTGCTCCGAGGCGTCCGGTGAAGGTTCCACTGGCGGACAATGTTGCTGCACCGAGCGCAATGAAAATGTTTCCTAACGCCAACATGCGTGGTGAAGAAACATTGCGTGTGGCAGTTGCGGTGAGTGCGGGGTTTGCCCCGCGAAGTACTCGATAGGCCGACCACAGTGCGCCAACAAAAATAATGGTGGCGGGAATGGCCGAACCCACAGCAGCCAAGATGCGGGGAAGTGGGTCGAACAATTCGCTGCCCTTTGGCAATTCATTTGGCGAGATGGTGCCGTGCATGGGCGCTGTGAGGATGACGCCGGCTGAGAACCCACTGAAGACAAGCAAGATTCTGGTGGTGACACGGCCAGCGCGAGGCCCTGCCAGAAGAAAAATGGTGCCACGGGCCAGCCAGTGAACATTGAGGACGGCTCCCAACAAGAAAAAGATGCGAAATGACGGCTCGCTCCATCCACGAGCCTCGCCCCACCATAAGGAAAACGCCGCCAGGGCAAACAGAGCCATGGCAATTGTCCAGGCCAGTTCATGGGGGCGATGGCGCCGGAGCCAGCGATCCCAGGTGCTGAGACCAAAGGCCACGGCAATAAGGGCGGAGGCAGCGGCAAGAGCCGTGTTCAAGGTCACGGTAGTAAAGGCTAGGGGGAGCCCAACGGAGTTCGTGAAACCGTGCACGAAGCAATAGCGTGGAGTTGCATGTCGGACTCCCCCCGCCGCCGAATTCCAGAAGCCGCCCTCGGGCGTCTGCCTATCTATTTGCGCATCCTCGTCGACCTCGGCACCGAGAATGTTGCGCAAGTGTCAAGCGAACAACTCGCAGAACTAGCAGCCGTTAATGCGGCCAAGGTGAGAAAGGACTTGTCCTATCTCGGCACGTACGGCACCCGCGGCGTTGGCTACGAAGTGCAGTTCTTGATGTATCAAATTCAACGTGAACTTGGGCTGAACCAGTCATGGCCACTCGTGATTGTTGGAGCAGGCAACTTAGGTCAAGCGCTCGCAAATTTTTCTGGCATTGCAGAACGCGGTTTTCACATTGTCGGAGTCGTAGACAAAGACGACTCAAAGATCGGAACTGTTGTTGGTGGCGTTCGCGTCAAGCACGTCGACGAACTAACAAACATCGTCCAGTCAAAAGCAGTGAGCATTGGCATCATCGCAACCCCTGCCCAACATGCCCAAGAGGCAGCCGATGCCTTAGTGCGAGCCGGTGTGGGATCCATCATGAACTTTGCTCCTACAGTGTTGGCTGTGCCACGTGGAGTCAATATTCGAAAAGTCGATCTGGCACTTGAACTGCAAATCTTGAGTTACTACGAACAGACCCGAAACAACGGTCTACGAGCTGTCCCTACGGGTGAGCACTCAGATTCGGTTAGCGCGTAAGCATCATGTCCATCGTTGTCATCGGTCTCAACCATCGAACTACTCCAGTAGATCTATTGGGCAAGGTCATGATTTCCGATGCAGCACTTCCAAAAGCGTTGCATGCACTGTCAGTTCGCGATGACATTCGCGAGGCAGTAATTGTTTCTACGTGCAATCGCACCGAGGTCTATGCAATCGCTGAAAGATTTCACGGGGCATATACAGATATTCGCGATTTCATTTGTGAAACGAGCGGCGTTGCTCCAGAAGAAATCTCTGCGCATCTGTACAGCCAACATGATGACGATGCCATTGTTCATCTATTCGAAGTTGCTGCAGGACTTGATTCGGCCGTACTTGGCGAAACTGAAGTTTTAGGCCAAGTACGTCACGCGTGGGATGTGGCAATGAATGAGGGTTCATCGCGTAGTGCGCTGAACTTGCTTTTCCGTTACGCCCTAGAAGTAGGAAAGCGCGCGCGCACTGAAACAGGAATTAGCAAGTCAACAGCGTCTGTTTCGCATGCTGCAGTTGAAATGGCTGAAGAGATTCTTGGTTCTTTGACCGGTAAGAGTGTTCTTGTTGTTGGCGCTGGCGAAATGGGCGAAGGTGTTGCAACTGCTTTATCTCGTGCTGGTGTTGCAACTATGACAGTGGTGAACCGCACCGAGTCACGTGGTGAAGCTCTGGCAGAAAAAGTCGGAGCGCGTGTGTGCTCGTTTGATTCACTAGAAACTGAACTTGCGAGTGCCGACGTTGTCTTGGCGTGCACCGGTGCAGGAACTTGCGTCATTGATTTTGATTTGGTCTCGCGTACTCGTACAGACTCAAGTCGTCCGGTGCTGATTGTGGACATTGCATTACCACGCGATGTCGAGCCAACAGTTGCAACAATTGCGAATGTCACGTTGCGTGACCTCGATCATCTCAGTCAATGGGCACAACGCGGCATCGAACAACGCGCGTCGGAGATAGATCAAGTGCGCAACATTATTTCTGACGAGGTGGAACGCTTCACGCTTGATCAGGCACAACGCCAAGCAGCTCCATTGGTGGCGCAATTGCGAGAAGTAATTGAGGGCGTGCGTGTTTCTGAAATTGAGCGGTTCATTGGCCGGCTCACCGACCTCACCCCAGAACAGCGTGAGGTGGTTGAATCCATTACTCGAGGCATCGTCAACAAGATGCTTCATACACCGTCTGTCCGCCTGCGAGAAGCAGCCGGAACTCCACAGGGAGAGCGTTTGTCCGCAGCGGTGCGAGATTTGTTTAGTCTCGACTGAATACATCTATGACACAACTTCGAATTGCGACTCGCTCGAGTGCTCAGGCACGAACCCAAGCGGAGAATATCGGCGCACTCATTGAGCGCATGTCGCCGG
>CALPPK020000207.1 GCA_943325435.2 Bifidobacterium breve | reverse complement strand
GCTTCATTCTTGATGGCCAACGTGCGCGTTTGTCTGGTGCCGCACTTGAGACACTCGCGATCATTGCCTACAAACAACCAATCTCGCGTCTTCAGATCGCATCAATCCGCGGAGTTGATCCGGATTCTGTGTTGCGTACATTGCATGGGCGTGCATACGTAGCGCCTGTCTCGCGCGATAACGGACCCGGTCAGGCAGTGTTGTGGGGTACGACTCAATTGTTCCTCGAGAAGTTGGGTATTGCATCGTTGAAAGATCTCCCAGCTATTGCTTCTTTTGTACCCGATGCATCGCTTGTCGAAGCGCTAGAGAAGACTCTTTTGATTGAGGCAGACTCAATTTCCGAATCGAGCGAAGGCGCGTAATGTCTTCGTTCACCCCGCCGGGAGGCGCGGTTCCCGAACCACCGTTATGGGAACAGATAGCAAACGAGGCGCAACTTGCCGATGGCGAACGCTTGCAGAAAGTTCTTGCCAGGGCCGGATTCGGATCACGACGGGTATGTGAAAACCTCATTGAAGATGGTCGCGTTGATGTCAACGGTGACGTAGCTGTACTCGGGCGTCGAGTGAACGTCGACACAGACATCATTGAAGTAGACGGAGCTCCTGTAGGTGTTCTTCCCGGCCTGGTGTATTACTTGTTGAACAAGCCAGAAGGCGTTGTAACAACGATGGTTGATACGCACGGAAGAGAGACGGTTCTTGACTATGTGCCTTCGGAGCCCCGCGTGTTCTCCGTTGGTCGTTTGGACATTGACACAACAGGTTTACTGATTCTTACAAACGATGGACAATTGACTCAGTTTTTGACCCATCCGAGTCATGGTGTTGAAAAGGAATACATAGCCGAAGTCGAGTGCGGAACCAACGGAGTTCCAAATGGCGCATTGCGACATCTTCGAGATGGGGTGGACTTGGAAGATGGTATGACCGCCCCTGCCGAAGTGGGTCAACCAGAGCCAGGAGTTTTGAGAATTGTGATTCACGAGGGTCGCAATAGACAAGTACGACGAATGTGTGAAGCAGTTGGTCACCCTGTTATTCGCCTTGTTCGTACTCGTATTGGGCCTCTACGGGATACAAAATTGGCACCTGGACAGTGGCGCGAACTGACCATAGAAGAGGTTCGGCAATTATCTAGCGCAGTTGAGTTAGACGGCACGGATACGGTGTGGGAATGAGCGCAGACGCTATGACGAAGAAGAAAGCGAACGTGTTTGGGCTTGGGCTGATCGGTGGTTCGCTCGCGCTTGCTTTGGCTGATGCCGGTTACGAAGTTGGTGGACACGATTCTGATAAGTCAAAGATTGATGTTGCTCTCGAACGAGAGATTATTTCGTTTCCAGGTTTGTATTCCGATGCCGAAGTGACGTTTGTGGCTACGCCTGTCGGCACAGTTGCGCAAGCAGTGACAGAATCTCTTGATCTGACTACTGGAGTTGTTACTGATGTTGGATCTGTGAAGGCATCTATTTCCTCACAGATTTCAGACCCGCGCTTTGTGCCAGGTCATCCAATGGCAGGCTCGGAATTAGACGGGTTGGATGGCGCAGACGCTTCGATGTTCGCTGGAGCTGTATGGGTTTTGACACCGTCTTCGAATTCGTCCGATACGGCGTTCGCTGTGGTCGCAGAACTGGTCGCAAAATTCGGAGCTGAGATTGTTGCCATGGACGCGGAACAACATGATGATCTTGTCGCCGTTGTAAGCCATGTTCCTCACCTCACTGCTGCGACGTTGATGCGTATTGCGGATAATCGTTCTGAAGAACACATGGCATTGTTACGCCTTGCAGCAGGAGGATTTCGCGACATGACACGTATCGCCTCTGGTCGTCCTGGTATTTGGCTTGATATTTGTGAACAGAACAAGACATCAATTGTGCGTGGTCTAGATGCCCTCATTCTTGGTTTGACTGACATGCGTGATGTTGTTGCTCGCTCTGACCGTGACGGATTGCTGTCTCGTCTTGAACAAGCACGACGGGCCCGGATGAACTTGCCAACGGGTGCCGGATCGGTGGAAGATTTGGCAGAAGTCCGAATACCGATTCCCGATCGTCCGGGAGCGGCAGCTGATGTGTTTACGTTGTCTGGCGAGCTAGGTGTAAACATCTATGACTTTGAAGTGGTGCACTCAGCTGAAGGGGATCGCGGAATCATGGTCACGGTTGTGCGCGCTGAACATGCAGAAGTTTTTCGAGGCGGGTTGCTGGCTCGCGGATTCCGTCCGGCTATCCAGCCATTGTCGTGACAACACTCGTTCTTCGTCCACCAGTTGGTCCAGTTGATGCGGTCATTTCGGTGCCGGGTTCGAAGAGCGTCGCTAATCGCGCCTTAGTGTGCGCGATGTTGGCGAAAGATGCCTCTCGTATTTTGGGCGTTCCATCCGGAGATGATGCTCGTGTGGTGTTGGATGTAATCAGAGATTCAGGGCGTTCGATTACGAATCTCGGCAATGAAGTCATCATCGGTGAAACCTCCACACTTACGTTTCCTGGGATTGTCGATGCGGTACTTGCTGGCACATCATCACGGTTTCTTACTGCCGTTGCTGCCTTGTTTGATTCAACTGCAATCATTGATGGTGAAGCGGCGTTACGTGGTCGCCCAATGTCAGATTTGCATGACGCACTGACGTCCTTGGGAGCAGAAGTGTTGCACCTCGGTGAAGTTGGTCATTTGCCAGTGTCGGTTTCGCGGGGTTCGCTAGCAGGTGGTGATATTCGCATTGCAGGGAACGTCTCAAGTCAGTTTATTTCTGCTCTGATGTTGATTGGACCGATGTTGTCGGAAGGTCTCAACATACATGTCGATGGTCCACTTATTTCACGCTCTTACGTTGAGATGACGGCCGATGTAATGAGGTCATTCGGAGCGTCGGTAAGAATTGACGAATCAACAATTTTTGTTTCTGCCGGAGCGTATAAAGGTCGTGAATACCCGATTGAGCCAGATTACTCATCGGCTGCTTTTCCTCTAGCGGCCGTTGCAGTACGCGATGGTCGTGTTGTGATTCAAGGATTGGCAACAGCATCGTTGCAGGGAGACTCCGAGATTGTGCCCATTCTGCGAATGATGGGAATGACATGCGAGGTGAGCGGCGCAGATGTGTCTGTCACGCGTCATGCGAATCAACAGGTTTTGCCCTTAACGATGGATATGTCGAATTGCTCGGACTTGGTTCCTGCTGTAGCTGTTGCATGTTGCATGGCCTCTGGCGAAAGTGTCTTGTCCGGCATCGGCTTTATTCGTAACAAAGAAAGTGATCGACTGGGTGACCTTGCTAAAGAGTTGAATCGTGCTGGTGCAAAAGTGACAGTTGAACAGGATGGACTTCGAATTGTGGGTCCATGTACGTGGACCGCTGTCGTTTTCGATAGTCACCATGATCACAGAATGGCAATGGCTTTATCACTCCTGTCGTTGTGTTCTAAAGGTATGGAAGTGGCAGACCCGGAGGTCGTGACAAAGAGTTGGCCGACCTTCTTTGCAGACATGGCGCCAATCCTCGGCAGTAATGAGATGGGCAACTAGCCTGTGGCGATGAATGTAACGGTCGCAGCTTTTGATGTGGACAACACCTTGACTGTTCGAGATTGCGTTGTTCCGTTCATGAAGTCCGTAGGAGGCGTTTCCAAGCTTTCTAAGGTTTTGTTTTCTGACCTCGGTACGACCTTTCAGAGTGTGAGACGTCGAGACAGGGACTCGCTGAAGATGAAGTTTGTGGAAGGTATTTTTGCAGGCAAGGATGCTCGAGAAGTCGAATCGCTCGGAATTCAATTCGCATCAAAAGTCGCGGATAAATGGTTACGAAGCGACGTTGCTACACGTATGCGCTGGCACCAGGAACAAGGCCATGTTGTTATTCTCGTGTCGGCGTCGTTGGGCGCTTATCTGCACCCGTTAGGTGACCTTCTGGAAGTTGACGCTGTTCTGTGCACTGAACTAGAGGAGATAGATGGTCTTCTCACCGGCAAGTTAGTCGGCCAGAACTGTCGTGGAAAAGAGAAGGCTTC
>CALPPK020000206.1 GCA_943325435.2 Bifidobacterium breve | reverse complement strand
GTGAAGAAGGCAGCGCCTGCGAAGAAGGTTGTGAAGAAAGCTGCTCCTGCGAAGAAGGTTGTGAAGAAGGCAGCGCCTGCGAAGAAGGTAGTGAAGAAGGTTGTTCCTGCGAAGAAAGCTGCTCCTGTAAAAGTTGTACCTGCAAAGAAAGTTGCAGCGGCAAAAGTTGTAGCTCCGGCACCTGTTGTTGCAGTTGCTCCAACTCCGCCACCAGCGCCTGCAAAAAAGGTTGCGAAGAAGCCAGAGCCACCAAAGCGTCCCGTCATCGTGAAGGGTCCTTCAGAAGATGGCATCACGTCATCGAAAGATTTTGATTTGAAGTTTCTCTTCGCACAACGCGAAGCACTTCAGTTAGAGCGCATCAAATTAGTAGGCCAAGCGAATCGCCTCGAGAATGAGGCAAACGCCATGATCGCCGATGCTGAAATGGGTGACGTGAAGTTTGACGATGAAGGCGGCGAAGGCGACACCATGGTTGTTGAGCGTGAGCAAGATCTTGTTTTGTCAGCTGCGGCCCGCCAAACAGTTGAAGAAATCGATGCAGCACTTGCTCGCATGAAAACTGGCGAGTACGGCTATTCGGTTGTCTCAGTCTTGCCAATTCCTAAGGAGCGTCTACGCGCAATTCCTTGGGCAACAGAGCTTGTTACTGAACGTGCCGGTGGATTAGGACGCCGTTAGGCGTTCCAGCACACCCGTGTTCTCATTTCGCCGGCAGGCGATACTCATTGTGCTTGTAGTTCTTCTTGACCAGGTAACAAAGTCGTGGGCAGTGTCAGCGTTGGCCGATGGTCGCGTGATTCACATCATTGGTTCATTGCAGTTCTCGCTCGGATTCAATAGTGGTTTTGCGTTCTCACAGGGACAAGGACTAGGTCCATTGGTGGGTATTTTCGCAATCATCGCCGTTGCATTTCTGTTTCGAGCCGTGCGTAAGGCCACGACTCAATTGTCTGCAGTGGCATTGTGCGCGATTGTCGCTGGTGCAATAGGAAACATTGCCGACAGAATCTTTCGCGGCGAGGGTTGGCTACATGGTCGGGTCGTTGATTTCATCGACTTGCAGTGGTTTCCCGTTTTCAATGTCGCAGATTCATCGATAACTGTGGGTGCATGTGCACTTATTGCTGCCATGCTGATGGAAGCACGTAGCGGAAAAGGTGTTGACAACACACATGAAAGTTGAAGAAACACTGCCATCGGCATTGAACAATGAACGTCTTGACCGGATTGTGTCGCTTATTGCTGACATCTCTCGTACCGATGCGTCGAAACTGATAGCAAGTGGCGGCGCCACCGTTGACGGAGCAGCAGCTCCTTCCGGAAAAGTTCGTTTACGTGAAGGACAAATTGTTGTCGTTGATCTCGACATGGTTCCCGTAGCTGAACCTCCTGGTCCAGACGCGAGCATTGTTCTTGACATTGTGTATGTCGACGAAGACATCATTGTGGTGAATAAGGCCGCTGGTCTTGTTGTGCATCCAGCGTCAGGTCATGGCCTCGGAACACTAGTGAACGGCATCTTGGCTCTGTATCCCGAAGTAGCTGACGTCGGTCAGCCTGCTCGTCCTGGAATTGTGCATCGTCTTGATGCAGGTACAACAGGAATGATGGTGGTTGCGCGTTCGCAACGTGCATATGACTCGTTGGTTGCTGCATTAACTGAACACGAAGTAGGGCGTGAGTACATTGCACTGGCTTGGGGTCACTTTGATTCACCGACAGCAGTTGTTGATGCAGCGATGGGACGTGACCCGCGTGACCCGATGCGTATGGCTGTTGTGCATAACGGTAAGTGGGCGCGCACGCATCTTGAAGTTGAGACCGAATTCAATCACCCCGCGCTATTGACATTGGTGCGATGCTCGCTTGAAACAGGTCGCACGCATCAGATTCGTGTGCATCTTGCTGCTGTCGGTCACCCAGTTGTTGGTGACGCTATGTATGGCGGTGCAAAATCAGCCTTAGTTGCGTCGCGACCGATGTTGCATGCTCGTCGATTGACGCTGATTCATCCTGGCTCCGGAGAAGAGATGTCATTCGAAGCAACGTTGCCAGCCGATATGGAAGCAATCATTGCAAAGTGCTCGTTCGAGATTCCTGAAAAGTAATTTCCGCTACTTAGTGAGTGTGTGGAGTGTTCTTCGGCCAGGGGCCAGTTCCTGTTGCGGCTGACGCAATAGTGGCGAGCGTGTAGTCATTCAAGTGGTCGCGCATATGGTGAGCGGCCACATCCCAAATTGCGAGCAAGACACATTGCCCCTCATGGTCACATGAGCCGTCTTGATGCGGTTGCCCAAAGTCGCCAAGCGTGATGGGGCCATCAACAGCAGAAATAATGTCTGACAGACGAATATCGCTAGGAGCTTTGGCCAAGACATAACCGCCTCCAACTCCACGCTTCGAACGGACAAGGCCGGCACCTTTTAGGGCGAGAAGAATTTGCTCGAGATAGGGCTGGGGAAGCGCAGTGCGTTCAGCGATATCTCTGACAGAGGTCGGCAGTGCGGTCTCGGAATGGAGCGCTAGCGACAATAGGGCTCGACAGGCATAATCGCCTCGCGTAGAAACTCGCACATGCCCATCGTAGGTGGTTGGATAGTGAGGTGAGTGTTCCGTCGCCAGTTCTGCCCAATTACGCCAATGGGTGCCTCTCGGGCGTTATCCCTGCGTTGTGTGCTCCAGGCGGCCCACGAAGCGTGCCTGCGTGGATGCCAGCCACTGTTAGCGGAGCGCAGCGTGTAGTTGTGCTTCTGATTGACGGCCTTGGCTGGAATCAATTGCAGGATCACAAGGAATGTATGCCGACGTTGTCTGGTTTCGAAGGGTCCTTCATCACCACCGTGGCTCCGTCCACCACTGCCACGGCATTGACCTCACTCACGACGGGCCTGTCTCCTGGGGAACATGGTCTGCTCGGGTATCGCATCGATATGGGCGACACGGTGATGAATGTGTTGCGTTGGGGGGACGAGAATGGCGATTTGCGCCGCCGTTATCCGCCGAATTTGGTGCAACCGTGCCCACCGTTTCTTGGCTCGCGAGTTCCGGTTCTCAGCAAAGGTGAATTAGAGGGGAGCGGATTCACTCTTGCTCATCTTGCCGACGTTAAGCACATGGGGTGGCGTGCAGCGAGCAGCATTCCGGTGCTTGTTCGTCAGGCTCTCGATGCGGGCGAAGACTTCGTATACGCCTATTACGACGGAGTGGACAAGATTGCACACGAACGCGGCTTTGGTGATTTTTATGATTCTGAGTTGCGGGCTGCTGACGGAATTGTGGCTGACATCTTGTCGGTTCTGCCACCTGACACTGTTCTGATAGTGACTGCAGATCATGGTCAAGTTCACGTTGGCGAACGCACCATCATTCCACCACGCGAGATTGTTGACCTCGTCGATCACCAGTCAGGTGAAGGACGATTCAGATGGTTACACGCAAAACGTGGACGCGCTGCGGCCCTGGTTGATGCGTGTTCTGTGTATTCAGATGTTGCATGGGTAGCAACCGCTGAACAAATAATTGATGAAAAATGGTTTGGGCCCCGAATGAGCGACGAAGTGAAACGCCGGCTGGGTGATGTCGCATTGGTAGCTCACCAGCCCGTGAGTTTTGAAGCGCCGCTCGACAGCGGGGCATTTCCGTTGGTATGCCGTCACGGATCCTTAACCGCCGACGAAATGTTGGTCCCTTTGCTTGCGAAGCGGGCATAAACGACAATCCTGGGGTCTCTGATGCCGGGGGCACACCCGACTGCTAATTTAAGACCTCGCAGTGCAGTTCGCTTGCTTGTCAGCTTTGGGCTGTCGGTGGGCATTAAAGGAGTCGGGAAAGTTCGTGGGTTCGTCATTTACACACCTCCACGTTCACACTGAGTACTCCATGCTCGACGGGGCAGCCCGACTCGACGAATTGGTGTCAAAGGCAGTCTCTGATGGCCAGAAGGCTCTCGGAATCACAGATCACGGCAACATGTATGGCGTCATCGAGTTCTACAAAGAATGCGTCAAGCAGGGCATCAAACCGATCCTTGGTACCG
>CALPPK020000205.1 GCA_943325435.2 Bifidobacterium breve | reverse complement strand
TGAAGAAAGACACATTTAGAACCATCTGGTGAGAGGCGCTTGGCGGTCTCCTGCCCTACAGAATCAAGTACGTCACTAATGACGACACGAGATCCTTCATCGATAAAGAGTTGCGCTTCAGACGCACCCATTCCACGTGCACCACCAGTAATTAGTGCGACTTTGCCTTCAAGACGAGATTTTCCCATAAGGGAAATAGTACTCGCCGACTTCTCTAAGCCTTTAGTGAACGATTCCGGCCTTGTCGTCAGACCGAATCTGCAGCACCAGTCGAGTTGCGACCACTATTAACAGCGAGGCAAACAGCACATTCGAGACCGTGTCAGACATACGAGCCGAAATCCAGCCTCCGACGATGGCAGATGGAATACCTGCGAGCCCCACGGTGGCTGCTGAGCGTAAGTCAACATTCTTCTTAGTGCGATTTCGATATGTACCCATGAGTGACGTGGGAATTATGACCAAGACAGAAGTTCCCTTTGCCATGGCAGCTGGTAAATGCAACAACATCATCATCGCTGGCACCATGATGACTCCTCCACCCACACCTAGTAGTCCAGCAAGAATTCCCGTCGCAACACCAATGACGATTAAAGCAACAATGCTTCCGATGTTCAGAACTCCACGAGTTCCAGATTCAATAGGAAGAAATAGTCGTACAGCCGTGACCAGAAGAATTCCGGCAAAGGCAATTGCAAGAACACGATGCGGCAAGATGTGAAGCAATTTCGTTCCGAGAACCGCACCAACTAACGCACCAGCGGCAAGACACAAGCCGACACGCACATCAACGTGATCATGGCTCCAGTAGGTCACCAATGAAGCGGCTGAAATGGGAAGGACCGCAGCCAACGAAGTGCCATGAGCAATGCGCTGATCCATCTTTGCGATAAGCACCAAACCAGGCACAATAAGGATTCCACCACCCACACCAAACATTCCAGACAAGAAACCAGCAGCGATTCCTACAAGGGCTACGGTGAGTAATGGTGTTGCTTGTGGTTGTTGAATTGAACTTGGTTGAGGCTGCGTCATTGATATCTCCTCATAGATATTCGCACATCTTGGTTCACTTCGTAAGTTTCTCAGAATGAGGAACAGGCCCTATTTTCTAGGGCTCCTAATTGCATCAGTTTTTTTCTCTGCGTGTGCCACATTCACAGCGAAATCACCGACCACAATCTCAACGATTGAATCACTCGTATCGCAGATCGCTTCGCACTGCACAGATCTGGATGCACCAGAACTCGGCGACGGGAAAATATGTGTCGATAATGGCTTCAGAATAAAGGCTGACGATTTCTCATTTTCCAATTGGGGCCGATCCATAGAAGCCGATGCAAATGTAACCATCCAAACTTTGATTGATTTGTTTGGGCATAGCGCAGTCTGTATCGGCGGACCATCTACCGAATGTGTGATGCGACCGCAAACTGTGCAGAAGCTTGACGAATGGAACAACGCTCTCGCGGGTGGACGATGCGAAGGCCTAGCAACACTAAGCACTCGATTCCTTTTGAAACTCGATGACCCAACTACCTTCAAACCAGATGCAACACGAGTGGCTGACTTACAGCGTGGTAATCAACTGCTCGATTCCACAATTGTCTATTGGTGGGCAACACAGTTTCTTACAGAGGTATCTGACCGAGCAGCGACTTCTCGTACAAAAACACCACTGCAATTAGTCGACGACCTTATCCAGGGCTTAGCGAATGGCGTTGGCTACACCGTTGGGTTGTATTTCGGATCCTCTGGTCATGCTGTTACTCCGTTTGCAGTGACACAACGAGGAAAAGACTTCATCATCCACGTGTATGACAACAATTTCCCCGGAGTGCGCAAGGAAATAGCCGTTGATGGAACTACAAACGCGTGGGCCTACTCTGCTGCGCGTGCACAACCAGACGGAAACACCATTGACTGGAATGGCTCGACGGGAACATTGGAGCTCACGCCGATGTCATCTCGCAAGGGACCATTCAAATGTTCCTTCTGTTCAACATCTACAACTGCAACGGACACAGTGCTTACAATCGCATCACGTGATCCGGCAGCTGCTGGTTACGCACTCATTACAACGCGCGATGGACAACGTATTGAGGCTTCACCGGATTCAGTAATCAACACAATTACGGGTTCCACCTATGCCGTCAGCAAGGGTTTGGGTGGTGGACTTGTAACTATTCATATTCCGAACACCATTACCGATTTCGATGTTGAAATGCGTCGAGGATCATCTGTTGTTCCAGCAGCAGATGTAGTAGTCGCAATTCAACGCCCGATGTCAGCAAATATTCAAGTCTCTGGTGACCTCGCCCACACAGTGATCGGTTCTTCATCAACGGACACAACACTGATTGCAGTGCGTTCTGATTCAACTTCAATTTCTGCACCATCAGAGAACTCGACCAGACTCAGCATTGCCTCTGGCAGTCAACTTTCGCGCACTGAATTGCCACGGGGACACACTCTTCTGATTCATCAAATTGAAGACAACGCAATTGAAGTCGCTATTAAAGGCGAGAATGGCTCTGAGATCAGTTCCACAACACTGACCGCATCTGAAGACTCTCCAGCAACTGAAGTAACACTTGCCATTAACGAGTTAGGGGCAATCGTTGCAACCACTTCAGACATGGAACCGGTTCCAGTACATATTCCGAGTGTCATCAATTTCACACCAGGAAAAAAGAAACCAGCGTCACCAACAACAACTACTGACGCGGCGAGTATTGAAATTGCGTTGCCCGGATAGGCAGCAATTAGTTATTGAAACTGTGAAGCAATGTTGGCCCAAATTGAGCCATACGCATCAAGGCGTTGAGCAGCACTGCCACCCAATGTGAAGTCTGGAACACATACTTCGTCGAAACCCTGATCAACGTATTGACCAATGGCATCAACTATTTGTGATGTGGTGCCGACGATAGAACGTTCCATCGGAACTTTTGTCTTCAAGTTTTCAGCAGAGGCTTCATCTGGCGTTACAAAGAAAAGTGCTTGCACAGATTTACGCATGGTGTTGATGTCGCGACCTTCTTTGTCGCACGCCTCTCGCAATTTCTGCATCACTTGGCCGGCGCCTTCAGGCGGCCCCCACGTATTCCACTCTTGAGCAAAGCGTGCAGTGAGACGCAACATTCGCGGCCCACCTGTTCCGACAAGGATTGGCAATGTTGATTGCACTGGCTTTGGTTCACATGGCGTGTTGATGATTGTGAAGTGTTTGCCAGCGAATGACACACGGTCTTGCGACAACATGCGCGACGTAATTTCGATTGCTTCAGCAAATCTGTCAACACGATCTTTGTTTCCAAAGAGCTGAATTCCAAACGCTGTGTGCTCATTGATTTGCCAACCAGCACCCATGCCCAAAACGAACCGACCATTACTGATGCGGTCAATCGTGGCTGCACGATTAGCAATAAGCGCCGGATGATTCATAGTGGTTGGAGTAACCAATGAGCCAAGACGAATGCGTGAAGTAGTGGCAGCAAGCGCTGACAAGATGCTGAAACACTCATGCATGTCACCACCGATGGGTTCACCATCAGGTGTATTCGGCATGTAATGGTCTGCGTACCACAGGCCATCCCAGCCCATGTTTTCTATTTCAGTAGCAAGGTCACGAACTTCAGTCCATGGACGTTCGCTATTGGGCCATATTGAAAACTTCATTGATGATTAAGGAATCAGGATGGGCCGCTGAACATACCGCGGTATGTCTCTGGCTTTCCAGGAGATTCTTCGCCTTCGTAACGGTTGATCTCTGAACGAGCAACAACGCTCCAGTGAACTTCGTCTGGACCATCGGCCAAACGCAATGTGCGCTGGCTTGCGTACATACGTGACAACGGAGACCATTGTGAAACACCGGTTGCACCGTGCATCTGAATTGCTTCGTCGATGATGGCGCACACACGAATGGGCACCATTGCCTTAATAGCGCTCACCCAAATACGAGCTTCTGCGTTACCCATTGTGTCCATTGCTTTTGCAGCACGAAGAACCATGAGACGGCACGCTTCAATTTCGATACGTGCCTTTGCAATTAC
>CALPPK020000204.1 GCA_943325435.2 Bifidobacterium breve | reverse complement strand
TGTATGAACATTCTTATGCGCATCACATTGAACGGTTGATGGTGCTGGGCAACTTCGCTCTCATTGCCGGCATTAACCCACAACAACTCACTTCATGGATGTGGAACAGCTTTGTTGATGCTGCAGAGTGGGTGATGGTTCCCAATGTTGTCGGCATGTCGCAGTACGCCGATGGGGGAATGCTGGCAACAAAGCCCTATGCAAGTGGTGGTGCATACATCGACCGGATGAGCGACCACTGCAAAGGGTGTGCATATGACCGTAAGAAGCGAGTGGGCGAAGATGCTTGCCCATTTACGGTGTTGTATTGGGATTTCTTCTTGCGACATGAGGAGAAGTTTGTAAAGAACCCACGTGTTGCTCGCCAGGTGCGCGCTGCTCAACAATTAGCAGACCGCGATGAGTTGCAAGCGACAGCAGTGACGATTTTGCAACGTTTGCAAAGCGGTGAGCTTTAGCATTTGAGTGAATGCACTGGTCAATAACGCTGACTGGTTTCAGATTGAATAAACAACTACTCTGAATCTTCGTGGCTGCTGGCCGCATCACCTTGAGGAGTGGAAAATGAAGCGTCGTGTACTTGCTGCGGTTGTTGTCGGGTTGGTCTTTTTCACGGCTTGTACAGGTACAGAAAATGCCGCTCCGCGAGCACGTAATTCAACTCTTGGTTCTGTCGATGTGAAAAATGGAAACTTCGCCGCAGGTGGAGGCGGCTGGCTGCTCGCAGGAGTGGAGTTGGGAGCAGGTTGCAATGCTTCTGGCGGAGACCCATCACTAGGAACCTGGAAGAAGAATGCACTTGCATTTGGCTACCGAAAAAGTTCAGTCACACAGTCGGTCGTCATTCCCAACCCCAGCACTGTGGTGTTGAAAATCGATGGTGCAGTACGTTTCGACCAAAGTGACTCGACATTCGTTGTAGATCTGAAAAGTATGACTCAAGCTGTTTCGACAGGAACACAAACAGGAGCTGTTTTAGTAACTCCACAGACATTTACATTGTCTGTCGCTACTACTGCTCCCAACGAATCTGTAACAATCTCAGCTACTGGCAATTCATCAAAATTTTGGGCAGGCTGCTATGGCCCGATGCTCTCGAATGCGAGTATCACGGTTACCCCTAATGCATCGCCCATTGTGATTGTGGCGCCAACGACATCGATTGCTGTAGCGCCGGCTACTACGTCCACGCTTGCGGTGACTCCAACCACAACGCCGACCACAACAACTATTGCGCCGGTACCAACAACGTTGCCTGTCAAGGTTTCGCCAACAACCACTGTGGCTTCAACCACAACAGTCGCGACTCCTGTAACAACTATTCCCAAAGTGCAATCGAATGCGACTTATGCAGTTCCCACTTGCGTGGTGGCTGCAAACGCCAACTGCTCTAATACCTACTGGAAAGCTGGAGAGCGTTTGTTTGGAGGCGACTCCAGCAAAGATGTCGTCGGAGTCAACTTGTCGGGAGCAGTGTTAAGGGGAGTAAATCTTGGTGGATTGAAGTTCCCGGGTGTTGACCTGCATCAGGCCGATTTATCTGGGGCGCGGGCTGACGGTGCGTCATTTGTGAGCGGTAATTTCGTTGATGCCAATCTCAACGATCTTGAGGTGGGCAGCACGTATGAAAATGCAGCGTTGAGTGATTTCCGAGTGGGGCGCTTAGCTGCTAACTCAAACTTCTCAGGGGCAGATTTTTCTTACGCGCAAATGGTTGGTGCACATTTGCAAGGGGCGAATTTCACTGGGGCGAACTCCACTGGAACCGATTTGTCCGGCGCAAACTTCTTTGGTGCAAACCTTGATCGTGCAGATTTGCGCAATGCGGTTCTTGTAGGCGTTCGTTCGGGTCTCATTATCGGCAAGCCGCTCTTGCCGCGCGATTGGTCGGTGGAATCGGGGTATCTCGTTGGCCCGGGAGCCGACTTGTCGGTTCGTGATGCAGTGCAATACATAGAAGAAGATCGCGGCATTCTCGCTATTGGCCAAAACATTCAGGACGTAGCCGGTTCAACTTGTCCTGTGATTTGGCAAAAAAGTTCTCGCCCGCTCTTCGGAGGACAGGTGCGTGGCTATGGCTCGCTGACTATGAAGTCCTTTGCAAGAAGAGATCTCACGGGTATCAACTTCGCAGGTCTCGACCTTCGCGGAACGGATTTTGCTTCGTCTGAATTGTCGGGAGCAGTTTTCTCCGGCACAAACCTTGAATCTGCAGACTTTTCAAATGCGAAAATGACTCGGGTGTCTTTTGATTACGCAACGTTCAAGAATGCAAATTTCAAGAGCGCACGCTGGGAAGATATCTCATCGGGTTGTACAACTTCTCTTGATGCTGCAGGTGCAAGAGTTTTTCCTTATGGTTGGAAACTTGATTCCACTGTTTCAGTTGTGACTGCGAAGAAGATTGCTCAAGGCAGAACTCTTTCGGTGAATGTTGCAGTTCGTCACGGAGTTCTTTTAGGTGATACCGCCAACTTGGCTGGAGTAAATATCATCGGTTTAAACCTTGCTGGTGTAGACCTGTCGCGAGCAACGCTCAGTGGGGTTCAGTCAGCATCAATTGGTGAGTACTTTGTTGAGTCTGGATTTCGTGTGCAGACCAGAGTAAATCTTCCACGCGGTTGGGACATGGTGAAAGGTGTGCTCGTTGGTCCTGAAGCCAATTTAGAAAACGCAAATTTGACAGACCTAGATTTAAGGTACGTCGGCAGTTTGGCAGGTGCGTCGCTGCGTGGGGCATTCGCATTATCCGGACTCAAATTTGAGGGGAGTTTGCCGGCTGGCTGGGCAGTAGTGATGGGAAGACTTGTGGGTCCTGGCGCGAATATCACTCGAGGTTCTCTTGGTGCGGCAAATCTCACAGGTGTTGACCTTGAAGATGCCGATGTATCTGGGGCAGATATGTCGCGGGCAAATTTAACGGGGGCGCGCGGCGTGAACGTTCTTACCGATCGTGGCACTCGCTTGCCAGACGGATGGCGAGTCATCGGTGGAGTACTGCTCGGGCCAAGTGCCAACTTAGATTCACTCTCGCGTGACTTCACGGGTAGTACTGGTAGAGCTGGTGAACGTGCATCATTCACTGGAGTAGATCTACGCGGCGCCAGTTTGAAAGATGTAGAGATGAAAGGTATCGGTGTTGGTCTCAAGTTACCTCCGCTGTGGAAAGTGGTTGAGGGGTATCTCGTTGGGCCAACTGCACGTGTTGCATACTCTCAAATACGAGATCTTGCGCAAATTGCACCGGAGAACTTGCCAGCTGGATACGTGAAGAATGGAAACAACATTGTGGGACCAAATATCTCGATCTCACAATTTGTGCCTCGCGATCTCGCCAATGTCGATCTATCAGGTTCAAGCTTTGTTGCTTCCAACCTGGGTGGGGCGCGGATGACCAACGTAAGAGCAGTCAATATCAATTTCACAGACATGAGATTCCCCCTTGGTTGGCGTTATTTGGCAATACCAACAGGAGGTGTTCTTGTGGGGCCATCGGCAAATCTTTCTGGTCTCGACCTGAGCTTCATCAACCTCAATGACATCGACTTACGCAACGCAAACCTTTCAGGTGCCAAGGGGCGGTTCGTAACGGTCAACACCAGAACGCAGTTGCCAAGTGGTTGGAAAGTGATCGCTGGCATCTTGTTCGGGCCGACAGCAAATCTTTCTGGCGCAAATTTGTCTGGTCTCGACCTGTCAGGTCTCGACCTGTCGGGCGCAACGCTTGATGGAGCTCGTGGCACAAATATTCGCAACGAACCTCGTGAACTGCCCAACAAATGGAAGGTGATTCGAGGAAACCTTGTAGGGCCGTCAGCTAACCTCATTTGCACTTCGCTTGACGATGGAAATGTGCCCTGGGATATTACGAGAACCGCACGCGTTTCTGCCGAAGCAAACCCAAACCTGTTCGAAGACAGTTTCAAGAAGCACATGCCGTGCTAGGAGACTTCTGTAGTGAGTTGCTACATTTAGAGAATCGCGGCCGCGAGAGTAGGCTTCTCTCGTTGAAGTTCTGTACGTGTGGTGAGGGTGATGAAGAAATCTACGACTCGATTTATTGGCGGCCTGCTCTGTGCCGCATT
>CALPPK020000203.1 GCA_943325435.2 Bifidobacterium breve | reverse complement strand
TACTTGTGCTTCTTGGCATGAACTTCAATTGCGCGGCCAATTTCGTTGATTGCCACACCAGGCTTCACAGCTTCAATGCCGTACCACATGCATTCTTCTGTAACGCGAATGAGTTTTGAGTCTTCTTCTGAAATGTTTCCGACAGCAAAGGAAGCATTGGTGTCGCCATGAACACCGTTTAAGAAAATGGTGACATCAAGGTTGATGATGTCACCATCAAGAAGAACGCGCGAATCAGGAATACCGTGACAGATCACTTCGTTCACACTGGTGCACACACTCTTCGGATAGTTGTGATAATTCAAGGGGCTTGGGTAGCCGCCCATCTTGATGGTGAGGTCGTGGACGAATACATCGATGTCATCTGTTGTGATCCCCGGACGAACAAACTCGCCGGCCTGACGCAAAATCTCTTTCGCCGCATCTCCGGCAATACGCATGCGCTCAATAACTTCTGGAGTCTTTACGCGACCTTCTTCGAGGCGAGGCACACTGCCGGTATCGGCGTACGGGGGTTTTGCAATATTGGCTGGCACGGAACGCATTGGACTAATAACACCTTGCTCAATACGACCTTCAGTGCCTTTATGGCAACGCTTGTATTTGCGTCCACTGCCACACCAGCACGGGTCGTTTGAGGCAGGAAGTATTTCCGGAGCCGTATTCATACAGTAAAGACTACGGGCGAATATGGCGCCCTTTGTGTTAGTTCGAGAGTGTTTCGACGGACTCGAGAGTCCAGCCATTGCCCGCAACGCCATCGGCTAACCAATTACGCAGTGCGAGGGTGGCCTTCACATCATCTTCGTTATAGGTAAGGAGTTTCTGTTGCATTCCAGCAGCATCGCCAGGGATAAGTCCGCATGCGGTTTGGTACCACACGATGGAATTTCCTCCGCCTGCATCAGACGCATCCCAGGAAAAGCCGGCCAACTTGGCAACATCTTTCAAACCAGTGCGACGGGTTGGCCACAACAACGGTTTTGAAATTTCATAGAGGTCAACCCAATGGGCAGCTGCACCCAGTTCATTGATTTCTTCTGGCGTTGGAACGCCCGGGACATCAGCGTTACGCATTGATGCTTCGCGCATACGTGGAAGCTCTGCAATTTTTCCGGAGTAGCAGTACACATTCGCTGTCTTACCGTTCGCAGCAGCCTCATCAAATTGCTGATGTAGCCATGCCCAGAACGCAGCCAATTGGCGGCCTTCTTCTTTCGGATCATCACGATTAAAGAAGTGGAACGAAATGTATTCACCCTTGTCGTATGAACCATCTGGCTGTTTACGTGTGATGTACGCACCAAAGAGATACACAACATCGTCGTTCTCTACATCGAAATCGATTTCGATATCTGCGCGAGGGATGAGAGGTGCGCTCTGTCCACGTGGGTAGAACGGATACTTACCTGCATGCATATCCACGCGTGCTGCATCAATGTTGTCTGCAAGAAGTTTGTACGTTGGCACTGCAAGTGTTGCGTGGTCGTATGATAATAAATCTGCAGTTGATTCAATACCGATTGCCTCAAGTTTGTCGAGTCGCTTGTCTGACATCTTTGGCAACATTGACAACTCAATTGAGGGATCTTGCATTGCGACATCAAACAACTCGCCAAGGCTTGGAGTAAGGCCCCATTTGTTTGCTGCAATGGCAGAACGTGGGTCAAGAGCAGCAAGTTGTGGGGTAGTAGTAATGCCACCCTCTTCCATCTTGCCTACGTGAGTAACAGTGACACCGGACAGCAGCGAAACATGGCGTTCGCGAACAAGTTCAGCTTCACAAATGTCGTGCCATACGCAGTCGCGACACTCGGGTCGGTACACAGGGCGCGTACATGCATCGAGGTCTTCGCGCATTGCAATAATTGCATTCCAGCGCTTCTTCCATTCACGTTCGATGATCTTTAGTGGTGACTGCTCGCCATCATCAAGCCCGCGCCACGTGAGGTTCCAGTCTTTGTCGATGATTCCGCCAACGGGAGCAATGTCTGGTGCGTAATCAAGATCAATCAGCATCATCCAGTAATGCGCAAGCTGCAAACTGTGCTCTGGCTTTGGTGAGCCGAGGCCGATGTCTATGCGTTCACGATTCTCTAACCATGGTGCATCAAGTGGTGAAACTGCCCACTTTTCATTGGCGTTGCCTTCCAGTGGCTTTGAGTTCTTTACGTCAACAGGAATGTATGCCCATTTGCCATGCCGCATTTTTTCTTCACCAAAGCGAATCAAAATGTCAGGACGACCAGAACGGTGATTGATAGTGGGAAGTGTTGGGCCAATGATGATGCGATCGCCGCGCTCCATCGCGCGCATAGTTGCACCTTCAACATCGTCATCTTGCTTACGCAATGAAGAGACCTTGTGCAAGCGTTCTAATTCGGCGAAAACCTCAGTTTCAAAGATTTGTCCTTGTTCAAAAAGGTGCAACAACTGCTCACTGGGTTCACGACGCTTCGAAGTATCGATGGCCGGATTACGATTGTTGACTTCACGATGAGCACAACCAATGACAAAACGGGCATCTCCCTTATCTGTAGAGCGAAGCTGTGAATTAGACAATGAGGTTTCTCTTTTCGTGATATTGCCAAAACGCCGTGTGTTGGGCGTGGCCCCGGCCGATGGTGTCTCCGCGGCCTAATGCTTGATCAGCAGCCGGAAGGTGAGAGTTCAGCGTATCGCCCACATGATCGCGAGTGATGAAAATGCACGCTGACTGATGACGTGAAGCCATCACACACAGACGCCCCGTCTCAAGATCGAAGGCGCTCGGAGTTTGTACTCCGGATAATGGATGCACCGCAATCATGACTGCGCGCTCGAGGCCTTGCCAGCGTTCAGGAGTTGTGACTCGAATACCGTTCTCACCCGTTAATGCAGAGGGTAAACATGAACCAATCGCTGAGTTCATCTGATTGTGTGTCGACACGATTCCGATATCAGCCGCTGTGAGGGTTCTTGGTGCATTCGTTTCAGCAGGAGACGTTGACACTTCGCATTGCAATGCGAGTAGTCGTGAAACGAAATCTGCAGCAACTTGTGCCAATTCGGTATCCGTTTCGATAGGCGCACCGTCTGGTCCGGTGGGGTGGGTGTAGATAACGGTGGAATGGTCATTCAGCGTGAGAATTGCTGAGTCCATTCGCGAATCTGTGGCTGCCTTAGTTGGGCGCAAGAATCGCTCACCCTTTTCTGCAAATGCCGCAAATTCAAAGTCGTAAAAGTAATTCACCAATTCAACTGCATCACCCGGCAAACGGCGGCACGTATCAAGTTCGAGCAACTGAGTTACTGCACGAAGGTCCGGGTTCTCGAGGGCTACTTCAGGGGCTGGCATGTGCGGTGCAACAGGCGATACTTCCCAGCGGTCAACTGCAATAGTGACAGTCGGCGGAATTTGACCAGGGTCACCGATCATCACATACCGATCAGAAACGTCGCGCATAGTTAAAAAGTCAGCCCATGTCATTTGCCACGCTTCATCTATAAAGAGGACGTCGTACTCATCAACAATCTCTACGAGGCCCAGCTTTGCAACAGTGCCAATGATGATTGAAGGACCATCTGGCAAGAAATCTTTCTTGAAAATGATCTGCACATTGTCAGGCAGATCGCTGGGACGCTCGTACGTCTCGCTGGAGAAGCGAACAATCTCTTCGTCAGGGAAGCGAGCACAGAATCGATCACATAAGTCGTCGACTTGGTTGTTGGTCTGTGCAGCAATAGCAATGCGCTTGCCATCTGCAATTGCACCCTCGAGAGCTTCCAATAAGTTGTATGACTTTCCAGAGCCCGGCGGTGCTTTAACCACTGCAATGCGGCCAGTGCCCCGAATGAACTTCTGTAGCTCTACGTATATAGGTGTGCTCATTGGTCATCCCCAGTTGCGAGAACAGGGCCGTCATCATCAAGAGCGGCGTGTCTGCGTGGCCGAGCAACTATGAGGTCAGTGATGTCAGACCCTGAAGTCTTCTTACGGTGTGTCATGGTGGCGCGACGTTCATCAATGCCATAGGGCATTTCATCAATCAGTACTAGCTCTTTGCCGCGCCATTCTTTACTGGTCGGGGCCATACCAAGTGCTCCAGCTTTTGGTTTTGCGTTCTTCCAC
>CALPPK020000202.1 GCA_943325435.2 Bifidobacterium breve | reverse complement strand
CTTAGGTTTTGCAGACGTAGTTCTTGCTGGTCTAGCCAACGATGGCGGCTTGTACGTACCCGAAACTTGGCCAACTCTTGGCGCGGTGACTTCTGGTTCGTATGCGGAACTTGCTGCATCAGTATTTGTGCCATATGTAGGAGCAGATATTGACAACGCCACAATGCAAAGACTGTGCGATACCGCGTATTCCACATTCCGTCACCCCGACGTAGTGCCGATTGTTTCGCTGGAGTCAGGCCATCACCTGATGGAACTGTTCCACGGACCAACGCTTGCATTCAAGGACGTTGCCCTGCAATTGCTTGGTCAATTGTTTGATCACATACTCACGCAACGTAATGAGAAGGTCACCATCGTTGGTGCGACTAGTGGTGACACCGGAAGTGCTGCGATTGATGGCGTGAAGAATTGCGCCAACATCAACATCATTATTTTGTATCCGCATGGTCGAGTAAGTGACGTGCAGCGTAAGCAAATGACCACAGTTGATTCTCCGAACGTGCGCACTGTCGCTATTGACGGCACATTTGATGATTGCCAAGATCTTGTGAAGGCAATGTTCAATGATGCGCCTTTCCGCGAAAAGCACAACCTGTCAGCTGTCAACAGCATCAACTGGGCTCGCGTAATGGCACAAGTCGTGTATTACTTCGAGGCCACCCGCAAGATGGGTGGACCTATTGATGTCACCGTGCCAACCGGCAATTTTGGCAATGTTCTTAGTGGATGGATTGCAAAGCAGATGGGTGCACCAATTCGGCGCCTCATCGTTGCTTCAAACGAGAACGATATTCTGACGCGCTTTTTTGATTCACAATCAATGGCAATTACTGGCGTCCACCCAACACTTAGCCCCAGCATGGATATTCAGGTGTCATCAAACTTTGAACGTTTGCTGTTTGAGATGAATGACCGCGATGGGGCAGTAACTGCTGAGCAACTCACTCGTTTCCGCGACAAAGGGTTATCTGTAGAGCCTGATCAGTACGAACAATGGATTGCACCAACATTCCGTGCGTCACGCGCAACTGATCACGACACTCTTGCAACAATCCGCTCTGTCTATGAAGACTTCGACATGTTGATTGATCCGCATACGGCAGTTGGTGTGAAAGTTGCGCGTGAGTTTGCTGAAGATGGTGTGCCAATGTTGACAATGGCAACTGCGCACCCGGCAAAGTTCCCTGATGCAGTGGAACGCGCTACCGGAGTACGCCCCGGATTGCCAGAACACTTGTCGAATTTGTTTGACTTGCCTGAGTTCACTGTGCAGTTGCCTAACGACTTGGCAACAGTTGAGGCCTTCGTAGCTGCTCAAGCAAAGTAACTAGTTACGAGCCGCAGTTCTGAGTAAGGAATGTGTTGAAGCGAGTTGATGCTTCAGTGATAACAGGATCTGAACCGATTTTTGTCAATGCGTCTCTCACCTTTGGCTTTTTTGCAATTGTCAACAGTTCATATTTGTTTTCTTTGAAAATCTTGTTCATCGCAACGACGCCATTGACCATCATGGTCGCATCTTTCTTCAATGAATTTGGAGCGACTGCTTGCAATGCAATTGACAGATCAGTGATTTTTGTCCATGCGATTTTCATTTCGCTTGGATCAGTAATTGCTGCTGGGTTTTCACCATGCGGACCTGACATGGCTTCATTTAGCTTTGACGAAGCAGCACAGAATTTCGCATAGACCGGATTTACTTTTCCGGAAGCGGCTTGAGTAGCGACAGATGATGTAGCGGATTGACTATTTGAGCCTCCGCATGACGCAATGAGAAACAGGGAAGTGATAACGACTCCCGCAGAACGGGATTGCACTATTTCATTCCCAAGAATTTGCCCAACTTGTTGCGGCGACCTGAACGGGTGAGGGGGATTCCCGTTGCGCGCGACACCTTGCGTTTTGCGGCGGTGACACCGAGGGCTCGTTTCCACGAGAAAGTAAGGCCAGGACCAAGTTTCATGAATCCGACCGTACCAGTGGGGCGCAGCAGGATGTCAGGCATCGTTGTTGTCGGGGGTACTCCCCGCTAGGGTGATGGTCGCTCGGGTGTCCGAGTTCTCCCCGCCCAAGTCTTTGGGGGGTCGAGATGAGGTAGTTCCTTCAATCCTTTTGTAGGTGCGCCCAAACCCCTAACTCCAACCGTGGAACGGTTGAACGAAAGCAGGAAATCATGGCTGCAGAAGCTCTTGAGAAATCCGCCCTTGAATCCAAGGACAAAGATCAGTTGATGGCAATCGCCGGTGCGCTGGGCGTAAAAGCTGGTGCACGCGATTCAAAGGCCACTTTGGTCGACAAGATTCTGGAAAAGACCGGCGCGAATGACGCGCCAGCAGCGCCAGCGCCTCGTGGACGTGCGCCCCGTAATGAAGAGCCTGCAGAAGAGTCTGAATCAGACGACGAACGCCCAGCACGCGAACCACGCGGTTCACGCAATGACCGTGGCGACCGCGGAGATCGTGCACCTCGCGGTGAGCAATCATCAAATGAATCTGCAGAACCAATTGTCTATGTCGGTGCCGACGGTGAACCGTTAGCCGAATGGGAAATTGAATTGGCTCAGCATGAAGGTCGCACTGGCGAACTGAAGCAGCAAGGCGCAGGACAAGGTCGCGGCCAACGTAATGATCGCGGAGATCGTGGAGACCGACCAGATCGCGGACCACGTCAGCAGAATCAGAATCAAGGCCAGCGTCAGCAAGGCCAAGGAAATCGTCAACAGAATCCAAACCAAGGACCTCGCCAACAACAAGGCGAAGGCGATTGGGATGCACGTGGCGGACGCAACAGTCGGCGTCGTCGTGGACGCAATGGTCGCGATGAAGGCCCACAAGGCGAAGATCGTTTTGAATCACGTGATGATGCCAACAATGAACCAATTAGTACAGAGCCAGTAAAGGTAGAGGGTTACCTCGACTTGCGCGACGAAGGCTATGGCTTTTTGCGCATTGGTGGTTACATGCCAACACGTGAAGATGCGTACATTCCAGTGAAGCTCACACGCCAATTTGGTTTACGTAAAGGTGACCACGTTTCTGGTTTGTCACGTCCTGCTGGTCGTAACGAAAAGAACCCAGCAATGCTGGAGATTTACACCATCAACGGACAAGATCCTGAGAAGGCACGCCATCGTCCTCGCTTTGAAGATCTCACTGCGTTGTTCCCTGATTCGAAGTTGCGTATGGAAGATCCAAGTGATCCGACAAACATGACTGCTCGCATCATTGACCTCATCGCGCCAATCGGAAAAGGTCAGCGCGGAATCATCGTGTCGCCACCGAAGGCCGGTAAGACCACAGTCATGAAGACCATTGCTGCATCAATTGAGAAGAACAACCCTGAAGTAAAACTCATTGTGTTGCTCATTGATGAACGTCCAGAAGAAGTAACAGACATGCGTCGCACCGTAAAGGGCGAAGTTGTTGCGTCAACATTCGACCGCCCAAGCGATGAGCACACGCACATTGCTGAGATGGTGAGCGAAAAAGCAAAGCGCATGGTTGAAATGGGTGAAGACGTTGTCATTATCCTCGACGGAATTACACGCTTGTCTCGTGCCTACAACTTGGCAGCTCCTGCAACAGGTCGTGTTATGTCCGGTGGTATCGACGCTGGTGCGTTGTACCCACCTAAGAAGTTCTTTGGAGCTGCGCGAAACATTGAAGAAGGCGGATCGCTCACGATTCTTGCTACAGCGCTTGTTGACACAAACAGCCGCATGGACGAAGCAATCTTCGAAGAGTTCAAGGGAACCGGAAACATGGAATTGCGTCTTGACCGCCGCATTGCTGAACGCCGCGTTTTCCCCGCCATCGATGTTGATGCCTCAAGCACCCGTCACGAAGAACTGCTGTTCGAGCGCAAGCAACTCCAGCTGGTCTGGAAACTGCGCCGAGTGCTCAGTGGCCTTGCCCAGGACGGGAACCCCGCTCCAGGCTTGGAAATGCTGATGGACCGCCTGAAGACCTTCAGTACCAACGACGAGTTCTTGGCCGAAATCGCTAAGACGCCCGGCGCCTAGTCCCGATACACTTCAGAGTCCGTTTCAAAGAGATGACAGAGATATGAAAACCGAAACACATCCTGAATACGCAGATATCAGCGTCAAGTGCTCATGTG
>CALPPK020000201.1 GCA_943325435.2 Bifidobacterium breve | reverse complement strand
TACCACCCCGAAGCAGGGCCCGGTCCTCACGACAGTCACTATCTATTCGGACAATTCGCAGAACTCATGGAGAAAAAATAATGCCTCGTCGTAATGATTTACACACAATTTTGATAATCGGTTCTGGCCCAATTGTCATTGGGCAAGCATGCGAGTTCGACTATTCAGGTACTCAGGCATGTCGTGTTCTGAAAGAAGAGGGTTACAGAGTCATTCTGGCCAACTCAAACCCAGCAACCATCATGACGGACCCAGATTTTGCAGATCGTACGTACATCGAGCCGTTGACTCCAGAAATTTTGGCTCGAATCATTGAACGCGAAAAACCAGACGCTGTGCTGCCAACACTTGGTGGGCAAACCGGTCTGAACCTTGCAATGGCACTTTTCGAAAAAGGTCTAGTTGGTGTTCCGGGTACGCCTGAACTCATCGGCGCAAATGCAGAGGCGATCGCCACTGCAGAAGATCGCGACAAGTTCAAACAAGCAATGATTGAAATTGGGCTCAGTGTTCCTCGCAGTGGAATTGCTCACAACATGGATGAAGCAACAGAAGTCTTGAAAGAGATAGGCCTTCCAGTAATTATCCGGCCCGCATACATCCTCGGTGGTCGTGGTACCGGAATCGCCAACACGATGGAAGAGTTCTTGAAGCTTGCTTCGAATGGACTTGATGCAAGCCCAATTCGGGAAATTCTTGTTGAGACCTCAATTGTTGGTTGGAAGGAATACGAACTCGAAGTGATGCGTGATCATGCAGATAACTGCGTCATCATCTGCAGCATCGAAAACTTTGACCCAATGGGTGTGCACACTGGTGACTCGATAACTGTTGCTCCAGCGCAGACATTGTCTGACGTGGAATACCAAAAAATGCGTGACGCTGCATTCGCTTGTATTCGACGTGTTGGCGTTGAAACAGGTGGTTCAAACGTTCAGTTCGCATTGAACCCCGCAAATGGTGATCTCGTTGTCATTGAAATGAACCCACGCGTGTCTCGTTCGTCAGCTTTGGCATCGAAAGCCACAGGTTTTCCGATTGCAAAGATTGCAGCCAAACTTGCAGTTGGGTACACACTTGATGAAATTCCAAACGACATCACGAAGATGACGCCAGCAAGTTTCGAACCGACCATTGACTATGTGGTGACAAAGATTCCACGGTGGGCTTTCGAGAAACTCCCTGGCACTTCAGGAGTTCTTGGAACACAAATGCAGAGCGTGGGCGAAGTGATGTCTATCGGACGTACTTTCCCTGAAAGTTTGCAGAAGGGGCTTCGGTCTCTTGAGCAGGGAAGGCTGGGTCTGAACTGCGACAGTGGGGAATCGTTGTACGACGGTCTCAGTGATGCAGAACTCTTGAAGAAGGCGTCTGTTGCTACTCCTGAGAGAATCTTCCAGGTCGGTGAAGCTCTAAATCGTGGCATGGGTGTTGATCGGGTTCACGATGCAACCAAAATCGATGTGTGGTTCCTCGATCAGATGCAGATCATTATTGACGAGCGCCATTCGCTGGAAGGCAAATCACTCACCCAATTGAGTCGAAATGAACTGCGTCGCGCAAAGCGGCTCGGATTTTCTGATGGACAACTTGCTTATGTCTTAAAAGAAGACGAAATGGCAGTTCGTTCGTATCGCGAATCTCTTGGGATTATTCCTACGTATAAGACAGTGGATACGTGCAGTGCCGAGTTTGACGCACAGACTCCGTATCACTACTCAACGTATGAAGATGAAAACGAAGTACGTCCGTCGACTAAGCCACGCGTGATTATTCTTGGCTCTGGACCAAACCGTATTGGTCAGGGAATCGAATTCGATTACTGCTGTGTTCATGCCAGTTTCGCATTGCGTGCAGCTGGGTATGAGACCGTAATGGTGAACTGCAACCCAGAAACTGTTTCAACCGATTACGACACATCTGATCGTCTCTACTTTGAACCACTTACTCGTGAAGACGTGTTGAACGTGATTGCAGCCGAAACTCTTGCGTCCGGTGGCGTTGCTCCGAAGGTGATTGTCGGTCTCGGTGGCCAGACTCCGTTGAAGTTGTCGGGACTGATTGACCCAGCACTTATTGCCGGAACTTCTCCTCATTCAATTGACCTTGCCGAAGACCGCGAGAAGTGGAATCAGTTGTGCGATTCATTGTCTATCCCGCAGCCTCCGGGCGGCACGGCAGTCACGTTTGCAGAAGCAAGTGTTATCGCACAACGAGTGGGCTACCCAGTATTGGTTCGCCCAAGTTATGTGCTCGGTGGGCGTGCAATGCAGATTGTTCACGATGCTCAGGCATTAGAAAGCGCAATGGACCAGATGGCACGAGATGGAAGTCTCGGAAAAGAAGGTGGACTTTCCGCTGAGCGCCCGGTCCTTATCGACCATTTCTTGGAAGATGCAACAGAAGTAGACGTTGATGCAATTCGAGATCACACTGGTGAAGTTCTTATCGGCGGCGTAATGGAACACGTGGAAGAAGCAGGCGTTCACTCTGGTGACTCTGCGTGCGCTATTCCACCACAAACACTTCCAGCTTGGGTTGTAGAAGTGATCAGTTCATACACAACTGCTATCGCTAACTCGTTAGATGTCCGCGGGCTAATCAATGTGCAGTTCGCTGTGCTCGGAACAACCGTCTTTGTAATTGAAGCAAACCCACGAGCATCTCGAACAGTTCCTTTTGTCGCTAAGGCGACAGGTGTGCCGCTGGCCAAGGTTGCAAGTCGTGTCATGTTGGGTGCAACCCTTGCTGAATTGCGCACTGAAGGACTACTTGTTCCGCCGGTAACGGGTGGTCACGTGTCTGTCAAAGAAGCAGTGCTTCCCTTTAATCGCTTCCCTGAAGTTGATACGGCTCTCGGGCCAGAAATGCGCTCGACAGGTGAAGTGATGGGAATCGACAGAACCTTTGGTCGTGCCTTTGTTAAATCACAAACTGCGGCAGGAACGGTTCTACCGACGTCTGGAATGGTGTTCTTGTCGTTTAATGATGGCGACAAGCCAGCCGGAATTGTTGTCGCAAAACGACTGCGAGACCTGGGACTTGGTGTGGCAGCCACAACTGGCACTGCAAACTACTTGGCCAAGTTCGGATTACCAGTTGACCGTATTGTCGGCAAGTTGTCCGAGATTGAAGGCTCTTCTCTTGAGAACGCCGCTGCATTGGTGGCAAATGGTGAGATCAGCTTCGTAGTGAACACCCCTCATGGGCGCGGATCACGGCAAGACGGAGAGGCGATTCGAAAAGCAGCAAATGCAAATGGCGTATCGTCAGTAACGACTGTTGAAGCTGCCTTGGCTGCCGTTAACGGTTTGTGGGAACAACGCTCAAGTGAGGTTGAAGTGAGATCACTGCAGGAATATCACGGCAGGGCATGACGATGCGGCGCGGTGCGCGTTATCTCGATGCCATGGGTGGCGTGAATGTTGGGGGAGTCATTCTCTCTAACCCATTCATGACCGCTTCAGGAACGAGTGGAAACGATGTTGAGCTGTCCGGATACATGCCGCTGCAACGCCTTGGTGCAGTAGTGGTGAAGAGCTTGTTTCACGAACCGTGGCCAGGTAACCCGTCACCACGTGTGCATGTTGCTGCAAGCGGCATGATGAATGCAGTCGGGTTGCAAGGCCCAGGCGTCGTGTCATGGATTCATGAATCTCTTCCAAAACTTGAATCCGAAGGCGCAGCCGTTGTTGCCAGTATTTGGGGGCGCACTGTTCACGAGTATGTACTGGCGGCAGAACAACTCGTTGCCGCAGGGAATCGGATTAGTGCAATCGAAGTGAATTTGTCTTGTCCAAACCTTGAGGGACGAAGCGGAATCATTGCTCATGACCCGTCTCTTGCTGGTCAAATAGTTTCAGCTGTGTGCGCTCGGTCACAGGTACCCGTGTGGGCCAAGTTGAGCGCCAACACAGACCGAATAGTTGAAGTTGCAACCACGGTGTCCGATGCTGGGGCTTCTGCTGTCACTGTGATGAACACCATGCTCGGTATGCAGATTGATGTTCGTACATCTCGCCGGAGCCTCGGTAATGGTGGCGGGGGATTATCGGGTCCAGCAGTGCACCCCATTGCAGTGCGGGCTGTTCACGATGTCCGCGTAGCGCTTCCAGACATTGCCATAGTCGGAGTTGGCGGAATCGCGTCAGGTGATGAC
>CALPPK020000200.1 GCA_943325435.2 Bifidobacterium breve | reverse complement strand
GGTTCTCATGATCGCCTGCACCGTTAGGGGCGTCAGTATGAGGAAGGTTCGGGATGCGCAGCATGATTTGGTGCAGTGCGTCTTGCACGGTGTCAATCTCGCTCTGCAGAACCCGTTCACGGTCTCCACCGGCGCGACTGCGCTCCATCAGCGCTTCTGCTTCGTCGTTTTTCTTGTCACGACGTAGGGCACCCACCTGCTTCGAAAGGTCGTTCACTTCGGCGCGCAGAGTGTCACGCTCAAGGCTCATCTCGCGAAGTTGAGTATCAAGGGCAACGGCTTCATCGACCTGCAGGAGAAGGTCTGGCTTTCCTCGGCGGGCCAAGGCAGACCGCACCCCATCAAGGTTCGTGCGCAGAAGTCGTACATCAATCACAGGATTTCAGGCTACCTGTCCCGCCTTTCGTGCTGAGAGGCATTTGTTCGTAAAGTGGAGACGTGTCCGTTGTTGTCGAAAATCTGAGTGTTTCCTATGGCGACCTCGTGGCTGTCGACAATGTCTCATTCGAGGCTCCATCTGGCAGTGTGACTGTCATCCTCGGGCCTAATGGGGCCGGCAAGACCAGCACCATTGAGGTCTGTGAGGGCTTTAGAACTGTCAAATCTGGCTCTGTGCGAGTCCTTGGGCTTGACCCTGTCTCAGACCACCGCGCGCTGACCGAGCGCATGGGTGTCATGCTGCAAGGCGGCGGCGTCTACCCCAGCGCTCGCGTGCGTGATGTGGTGTCTCATTTTTGTGCACTTCATAACAAAGGCGTGAATGCGACAAAATTGATTGAACGAGTCGGACTCTCGAATCGTTCTACTGGCACGTGGCGCAAATTGTCGGGCGGAGAACAACAACGATTGTCACTTGCATTGGCGTTAGCTGCAGACCCTGATGTGATTTTTCTAGATGAACCAACATCAGGTGTCGACATCGATGGCCGTGACGTCATCGCCGACATCATTCGTGATTTAGCGGCGCGTGGCACCACTGTTGTACTGGCATCACATGACATGGCCGAAGCAGAAAAAGTGGCAACTCATGCTGTGCTGTTTAATTCTGGCAAGGTAATTGCAAGTGGTGAAATTACATCGCTGCTGACATCTCGCAAACACCTACGATTCACTTCATCAGAAGGTCTCGTACCTGCAGAACTTGCAGTGTCAATTAAGAGTCCTGTTGTCGCTATCGGCGACGGTGTGTATGAAGTGGCATCCGAACCGACTCCACAGTTGATGACACGTATCTCGCAGTGGCTTGCTGATAATTCACACCCGTTACTCGGCGTAGACATGGGTAAAGAGTCGTTGGAAGATACATATCGACGGTTGACTCGGGGCCAGCAATGAGGCGTATTCGCATTCAGCTTCGTGCAGAACTAATGCTGCTTGCGCGTAATGGCGAGCAACTACTGCTCACTCTGATTATCCCTGTATTGCTACTTGGCTTCTTCGGTTCTGTCGATGTGCTGCCAAGCGCGGATATGGAACCAATTCAATTCTTAACGCCAGGTGTTCTGGCTATCGCAATCATGTCTTCTTCAATGGTGAGTCTTGGAATCGCAACCGGGTTCGAGCGTTCTTATTTAGTGCTGAAGCGACTTGGTGCAACACCACTGACACGCAATGAATTAGTCATCGCAAAAATCTTGTCTGTGTTTACTGTGCAATTGGTGCAAGCAATTGTTCTGTTGTCGCTCGGTCTCGCACTCGGGTGGCAACCAGGAGGCTCCACATGGCCTCTTGCAATTGTCGTGGTGCTGTTTGGAACATCAGCATTCGCTGGAATCGGCCTCGTCCTTGCCGGCCAATTGCGTGCTGAAATCAATTTGGCCGCCCAGAACGGTCTGTATTTAGTGCTGTTATTGCTGGGCGGAATGGTCATCCCGCGTGATTCGCTTCCTGAATTCCTCGGCAATGCCGTGCAAGGCTTGCCATCAACTGCGTTGGCCGATCTGCTGCGTTCAACCTTGAATGGCGATAACGCTGGCCTTGTTGTGCCATGTGCGGTGCTAGCAGCATGGGGCATTATCGCGCCTGCAATTGCAGCACGACGCTTCCGCTGGAGTTAAGCGCGATTCACCATGATGGTGATGGGCTTGTTGTGTACATATGTTTCTCGTACGCGTTCCCACCCAAATGTTTCGTACCAGTGCGCAACATCTCGTGTGTACAAGTACACATCAGAATGCCCCAACTCGCGTGCGCGCCGAACCGCTTCAGTCACTAATTGTTTTCCCACTGCCCTGCCCCGGTATTCCGGATTAACAAATACAGCTGCCACCCACGGGCCAGGTTCCTGTGCGTCAGGAAGTTCGTCATCCAGAACCACGCATGCAACACCAGCAAGTTGATCATTGCCGGATATCGCAGCAAGACTTATGGGCAGCGATGAAGGGTCTGCCGCAGATTCTGAATAGACATTGAGATACCACTGAATGTCATCATTCGGATCAGTCTCTTTCCAATCATCAAATGCCCACTGCGCACCTAAGTGTGCGAATTTTGAATTCGCAGGCATGTCGGAAATGACAATGTCAGATGTCATTGAGAGGAATCAGAAGTCTCTTTGGCGCTATACGACTGTTCACCAAAGAAACCCTTCATGAACCGTGTGAAGAAAATAGTGATGATGAGCGCCCACAAGAAGACTGCTCCGCCGAGTTTCATAATTCCGCCAGCTAGTTGTTGATCACTTAGCACTGACATTCCCCAGACTCGAACTGGAGTGTCGTAGTGGTTATACACAGAGCCTTCAGCAAATGTCAGCCAGCCTGCAGGAATTGAAGGCACCAGAGATGTGCAAAAGAGGTAGACCATCATCGCCCCGTAACTCATGCGCCATTCTTTTGCCGGGCCACATATTGGGGTCCACAGCATTAAGGCACTAAACACCAATAAAACGTGAAGGCTGTAGTGCAACGGCCCACCAGCTGCGGAGCGATTCACTAAGGCAGGGATATGAGTAATCAGTAAGACCGCGTTGTAGGTGACAGCAGCGATCACCGGGCGCGTGAGAAACCGAATAACTCGATACGTGCGGCCCTTTCCCACCAATAGTCGGAACAACCATTCCGGTGTGGCAAGTAATGCGAGCGGCGGAATGATGTAGGTAAGAATTGTGTGCTGCAACATATGCATGGAATACAGGTATTCCTCTGCGATGTCATGTAACGGCCAATCTGTTGAGATCAACAACAGGAAAATCATGAGGGAAAAAATCCTGATTTGTTTGCGCGAAATCACTTCCCCACTGGGAACAACTTTGGGGCCGAGCACTCGAATCGCGTATACGAACGCGACTATGAGACCAATGATCAACACCCAAATCTCTAGGTGCTGCTGGTACCGCCAGGGGTCAGTATTAAGAGTTGGTTCGATGCTAGAGATCAGCATTGCCGACCCGCCCCGCTAATTACGCGATGAAGAACTTGAAGGTAGCGAGAGCCGCGATGTACACGAATAACGCAAGCCCAAGACCTGTATAGAAAAGAAAGCTAAAAATCTTGCTATCAAACTTCAGATGCATGAAGTACGAAACAACCATTACAAACTTGACCACCATCATGATGAGCAATGAAGGCATGAACAACGGACCGAAATCTACGTAGTAGGTAGAAACCTCAAGAGCTGTGATGAGGGCCAAGATGATTGCAATCTTTATATAGCCAGCATCGGACATTCCGTGCTCTTGTGCGTCTTCGTGTGTTTCAGTAGCTGTTGTCATGATGCGCTCTCAATCAGGATGGGATTAGGTAAACCAGGGTGAAAATAATGATCCACACAACGTCAACAAAGTGCCAGTACAGGCCAATGAGTTCAACAACCTCGGCCTTATCGCCCGTGATCTTGTTCTTTTTGATGATGCCCATTAAAGACAGCAACATAATGACTCCGACAGAAACGTGAACACCGTGGAAGCCAGTCAAAGAATAAAAGCTTGAACCGAAAAGGCTTGTGGTGAAGCCAAGGCCTTCACGATAGAAGGTTGTGAACTCATACACCTGACCACCAACGAAGGTTGCGCCCAAGAGTGCCGTAATTGTCAGCCAAAGATTTGTCTTACTGTCGTCCTTGCGATGTGCCGATGACACTGCAAGCACCATGGTGAGCGATGACATCAACAGAACGAAACTGCTGACCGAGGTGAAAGGGATGTCGTAAATCTGTGAAGGATGTGGTCCGTTTTGAACGCG
>CALPPK020000199.1 GCA_943325435.2 Bifidobacterium breve | reverse complement strand
GGACGAAATGGATGTTCAACAAATCGGAAACTACGAAGCGTTCCTTGACTACATGAATCAAGTCTTTGCTCGCATCGAAACATGGTTGGCAACATTGAAGCCCGAAGATCTCACTCGTCTCGTTGTGCCCCGGCCATTTGGCCCGCAGGTCATCAATACATTCTCGGCTCGTGTTGCTGGGCCAGAGGGAATCACGGTTCTTGATGGCGTTGAATGCTGGCTGTACCAACACGGCATGCGCCACATGGGAGAAATTGAACTCTCTCGTGCCTTCGTTGGCTTGCAAGGCATGACTTCGTAGAAAATCGGCTGGCGCCCACGGCAGGAATTGAACCTGCGACCCCTTGCTCCGGAGGCAAGTGCTCTATCCGCTGAGCTACGTGAGCGTGACGTGAAGAATCACGATGAGGGTCAGTCTACGCCACGAAATATTGGAACCCCGTCTGCGGTGTTACACAAGGCAGAATAGAAGCCCATGGCTGATCCATTTATTTCCGTTGCCGAACGCTTGGCACCCGCATTCGCGGCTGTTGCCGGTGGAGCGTGCGACCCTGTGGTTCGGCCCAGTGACCGGGCAGACGGTCAGGCAAACGGCGCACTAGCTCTTGCAAAGAAATTGGGTCTCCAGCCTCGTGAAGTAGCGCAACAGGTTCTTGATGCTGCAGGCGATGTTTCTGACATGTTGGCCTCAACAGAAATTGCTGGCCCCGGGTTTATCAATCTCGTATTTTCAAACACCTTTATTGCTGAGCAATTATCTCTAGCCACGCACAATCCGCGATTAGGCGTGCGTGCGTCATCAGATCCACACACAGTGGTGGTTGATTACTCTGCGCCGAACGTGGCGAAAGAAATGCATGTGGGTCATCTTCGTTCCAGTGTCATCGGCGATGCTTTGGTGCGGGCTTTGATGTTTGTTGGCCACACCGTGATTCGCGAAAACCACATTGGTGACTGGGGCACACCTTTTGGCATGCTGATCGAACACCTCATTGATATGGGCGAAGACAACGCGGCCAATGAATTGGGTGTTGGCGATCTTGACGGTTTCTACAAAGCTGCTCGGCGCAAGTTTGAAGAGTCAGATGAATTCAAAGGCCGTGCGCGTGCCCGTGTTGTCATGTTGCAAGGCGGCGACGAAGACACATTGCGTTTGTGGCGCACCCTGGTCAGTGAAAGCACTCGCTATTTCAACCAGGTGTATCGCCAACTTGATGTGTTGCTGACGGATGATGACCTAATGGGGGAGAGTGCGTACAACCCGATGCTCGCCCCAGTAGTCGAACGCCTTCGTGAAGCGAAGTTGTTGGAAGAGAGCGATGGTGCGGATGTTGTGTTCGTTGATGGCTTTACAAACAGAGACAACGAGCCGTTGCCGTTGATTATTCGCAAAGGTGATGGTGGTTATAACTACGCGACATCCGACTTGGCGTGCGTTATTGATCGCGTTGAGCGCATTGGCGCGCGGTCGCTTCTTTATGTAGTGGGCGCGCCGCAAGCGCAACACTTACAGATGGTGGAAGCAGTCGCTCGTAAAGCCGGCTGGTTACCAGATGGATTCATCATGAATCACGTGTCGTTTGGCAGCGTGCTTGGTGCTGACCGGAAAATGTTGAAGAGTCGTTCAGGCGGAGAGACCGTGAAATTGAACGCACTGCTTGATGAGGCGGTTGAGCGCGCGGAAGTGTCTGTTGCTGAAAAGAACCCTGATATGTCTGCTACAGACAGAACAGCGGTTGCAACAATGGTTGGAATTGGTGCTGTGAAGTATTCAGACCTCAGTTCAGATCGTGTGAAGGATTACATCTTTGACTGGGACCGCATGTTGTCTTTTGAAGGCAATACTGCGCCCTACTTGCAATACGCACATGCACGTATTTGCAGTATTTTTCGTCGTGCTGGCATTGATAGGGCATCTGTTCGAGATGTCGTACCAACGTTGGTTGAAGTACAAGAACGTGACTTGGCTTTACGAATTCTCCGTTTCGATTCGGCCGTGTGGGAAATGATTGACACCCTGGCTCCACACAAACTGTGTACCTATCTTTTCGACCTTGCAACTGATTTCACATCGTTCTACGAACACTGTCCTGTTTTGAAGGCAGACAATGATGCAATGCGCGATTCGCGTCTTGCATTGTGCGATGCCACTGCACGAATAATGTCTGAGGGGCTCTTGCTTCTCGGAATTAGAGCACCGGAGCAAATGTGAGCGCAATCCCACTTCGACTATTGCCTGATAACTCAACTATCGGAACGGATGATTCACTATCAATAGGTGGTGTTCGTGTTGCAGAACTTGCCGCGCAATATGGCACACCACTCTTTGTTTACGACGAAGAACATTTGCGTGAGCGGTGCCGTGCCGCAGTAAATGCCTTTGGCGCGGGCAATGTTGTCTATGCCACGAAAGCCTTTATCTGTGGAGCGATGGCCCGTCTAGCGCACGAAGAAGGATTACTACTTGACGTTGCAACTGGCGGAGAACTACACACGGTTCTTCATGCTGGGGTTCCTGCCAGTAGCTGTGTCCTTCATGGCAACAATAAGTCTCTTGATGAACTTCGTATGGCAATCGCTGCAGGCATTGACCACATCGTTGTCGACAGTTTTGATGAATTAGATCGCCTTGAACATCTTCATTCAAGTGGATTGCCCGTTGTTCGTATTCAATTACGCATCACCCCGGGCGTCCATGTGCACACACATGAATTCGTGTCAACTGGTCAAGATGATTCAAAGTTTGGTTTCAATCTGAATAACGGTGATGCGCATAAAGCTATTGCGCGTGCGCAGTCATCGGAAGCAGTTGACCTGATTGGTATTCATTGCCACATCGGTTCAAATGTGTTTGCGGTCGACAACTTCGCAGAGGCGAGCAAAGTAATGGTTGATTTGTTCTCCACCTTGAACTTGCCAGGACTCACATTGGGTGGTGGGCTTGGCGTTGCATACACAGAGAATGAAGAAGCACCCACAATTGAACAATGGGCTGAAGTGCTACAACGTGCAACACAGTCGTTGCCAGCAGGTTCGAAAGTTTCCGTAGAACCTGGTCGCAGCATCGTTGCCTCAGCGGCAGTCACTGTGTACACGGTTGGCACTGTTAAGCCGATTGACGGAATTCGCACATACATTTCGGTTGATGGCGGGATGAGCGATAACCCACGCCCGGTTCTTTATGGCAGTGGGTACGAAGTGTGTGATCCTGCACGCATGTCAGCAGATCGCACAGACAGTGCCCGCATTGTTGGAAAGCATTGTGAGAGTGGTGACATCCTTGTCGACTCTGCCGCCGTTGCGCCGAATGTTTCAGTTGGTGACTTATTGGTCATGCCAGTCACAGGGGCATACGGGTATTCCATGGCGAGCAACTACAACAAAGTCATGCGACCAGCCGTGGTATTCGTTTCTGACGGCGAGTCACGCCTCGTAGTACGTCGTGAAACCTACGACGACCTTGTTCGCCTCGACCTGTAACTGAATTGCCACACCCTCTCCGTACGGTCTGTAGTAACTGAGAGGGTTATATGAGCGATATTGAATTTTGTCCAGAATGTGAAGCACCTGTCATCGGATTCGGAGACGATATTCGGTGCACCAGCTGCGGCTTGACCTACCGCGAGATGGTTGACCTCATTGATGACGACTTCCTCGACGGTCTCGGCGGAGATGATGCAATAGAGACCGATGAAATGGGCGATATGGCCGACAATGATTACGACTCGGACCTGTAGAGCCCTCTAAATGTCCCTTTCGGGGCGGTAGCAGTAGCCGTAGGCTTGGTGCCTATGGCAAAAGCCCCCGCGCCTCAATCAATCGTTCGAATCGGAGTCCTTGGCTGCGGCAATGTCGGCGCTGCCTTCGTTCAACTCGTTGAGCGCCAAGCAGACATCATCGAAGCTCGCACTGGGGTCCGTCTACAAGTGGCCAATGTTGCAGTGCGCAATATCAGCCGTGATCGCGAAGTTGCTCTTCCCGATGGCGTGCTAACACGTGACGCTCATGCAGTTGTGGCAGACCCGTCAATAGATCTCATTGTTGAAGTTATCGGTGGCATCGAGCCAGCCCGAGAGCTAATCGCAACTGCAATTGCAAATGGCAAACCTGTTGTTACAGCAAACAAGGAATTACTTGCCAATGTTGGTCACGAACTCTGGGCTCAATCTGATGCTGCGGGCGTTGACCTGTT
>CALPPK020000198.1 GCA_943325435.2 Bifidobacterium breve | reverse complement strand
TCGAGCTCTGAATAGACCGCCACGGTCGCAATTCCCATCTCTCGGGCAGCTCGGATAACTCGGACAGCGATTTCGCCGCGATTGGCGATAAGGATTTTCTTCAGCACAGGTGACAATCTTTATCTAGTGGACCCCTCAATTGCTAACTCATCTAGCCAATGGCTAATTCAGACCGTTTCAGAGACCGGCAGCACCAATGCTGACCTGATGGAAGCTGGCGCTCGCGGGGCCCCAGATCGCAGCGTTCTGAGGGCAGACTTCCAATCTGCAGGCCGAGGGCGCTTAGATCGCACCTGGGAGGCACCTCGTGGGGCAAACCTGCTGGTGTCGCTGCTATTTCGCACACTCCCGGCCCACCTTCACGTATTGACGCAAGCGGTGGCTCTGTCGGGGGTCATCGTGGCTCGGGAATTATGTGGAGTGCAGGCGCAATTGAAGTGGCCGAACGACATTTTGGTGGGCCAGGACAAGTTGTCTGGCATCTTGGCCCAAGCAGCTCCTGTTGATGAAGCGGGACGTGTGCCATTCGTTGTGGTGGGTATTGGGTGCAATTTGTCGTGGGCGCCACCCGGTGCTGCATCACTTGCGAGTTGTGGTTGGACGCGTGCAGTGACTCCGGATGAGTTTCTTGCAGCAATGCTTCCAGAGATTGACAGGTTGCTATTGCTAGATGATGATGCGATGCACGAGGAGTATCTGGCCAATTTGGCAACTGTCGGAACGCAAGTACGAGCCGAGATGCCAAATGGAGAACACATCATCGGTCGTGCTCTTACGGTGGAACCAGATGGTCGTTTAGTGATTTTGGATGACTGTGCCATCAGTCATCGCATTGACACAGCAGATGTAGTGCATCTCCGACCAGCCTCAGACTGACTACCGTGGTCATGTGCTGACTGATGGGAAAATCTCGCGACTTGTGGGGTCTCCTCGATGGATGATTGTGGCAAGCGTTGCCTTAGTCATGTCGCTTGCCGGAGCGCTCGGCATAGTCCGCGCTACAAATTCCCATCTTGATTCTGTTCGTCGCGTTCCTGCAGCTACTCCTGCGTTATCGCCGCCAAGTGATGGCGTGGAGAACTTTTTATTAGTCGGTTCAGACTCTCGGGCAAGTGCGGACCCGAGTGACAAGGATTTTGCGACAGTGGGCACTGAGGAAGCAAACCCAGGAATGCGTTCTGACACATTGATTCTTGTGCGTTACGACACTAAAGCAAAACAAGTTTCGATGATGTCTATTCCACGTGACTTGTGGGTGCGCATGTCTGACAACGACAGGTTTGCAAAAGTAAATGCCGCATATCAGCGCGGTGCTGATGTTTTGGTACGAACAGTGCAACGAGCATTGAATGTGCCAATTCACCATTACATCGAAATCAATTTTTCTGGTTTTAAGCAAATCGTCGATTCAATCGGCGGGGTTCATGTATGCGTTCCACGTGCATCACGCGACAAAGCAACGGGTTTTCATATCGGCCGAAAGGCGTGCAAACTGCAATCTGGTGTTGAAGCACTGAGTTATGCACGAGCCCGTCACCTTGAAGAAAAAATTGATGGAGTATGGCGATTGGAAGGCACCGGAGACGTAGGCCGCGGCACTCGTCAGCGTGCATTTATGTCAATGCTGGCAAAAGACGCCGCGAAGTATCTGGCGCAACATCCTCTTGATGCTCACAATGTTCTTAAGTCTTTTGGTGCTGCAGTGTCAGTTGATGAACGACTCGACCTCATTGACCTTGCGCGCAAGTTACGCCCCATTGGTGATGGAACCGCCGTGTCTTATGCACTGCCTGTGTCTGATGGCTGGGCAGGGGATCAGTTTGTCTTTCGCCTTGCCAATGAAGCGCCGCCGTTGTTGGCATATTTCGCAGGACTTGGTCCGGCACCCGCAGCTAGCTAATCAGTCGCTTAAATTGTTTGCGCTGTAGTTCTGCGCAACTTGGTTGCAAACGCTTCAGCAGAAATTGGCTCACCGATTCGATTGCCTTGCAATAAGTCGCATCCGAGAACTTTGAGGCGCTGTACATGGTCTTCTGTAGTTACCCATTCGGCGCACACGATTAGGTTCAACGAGTGAGCCAACTGAATAAGTGAGCGAACCATTGGGTCGTCGCCGCCATCCGTCCGTCCAACATCGCGCACCAATGTTCCGTCCAGCTTTAACAAGTCGGCAGGGAAGGTACGTAGTGAAGCGAGAGATGAGTAGCCAGCACCAAAGTCATCAACTGCGATGCGAACACCTTGACGTTTGAGAGCGGTGACTGTGCGCAAAACCGAAGGGTTGTTGTCTACAAGAGTCGCCTCAGAAGTTTCGAATACCAATTGAGAACCCTCAAGATTGTTGTCACGCAAGATGGTGAGCGCACGATCCACAAACGTGATGTCAGACAGTTGACGACGTGATGCATTGACATGAATTGCCATGCCGCGATCAACGAGGCCCGTAGAGATCCATTCGGCAACAGTGCGGGCGCTCTCATTCAACACCCAGTCACCAATGGGCGCGATGAGTCCTGATTCATCTGCAAGGTCGAGGAATGCGCCAGGTGCAAGAAGACCGTGCGTTGGGTGGTTCCAGCGCAACAGAGCTTCTGCGGCAACGACCCGGCCAGTATGGGCTGATTCGATTGGTTGAAAGACCACAGCGAATTGATCGCCTGCAAGTGCTTGTTCAAGTTCTGATGCAAGAGTCTGTCGTGCTTTTGCGGCTGTACGCATGTCTTCGCTGTATAACTCTGACCGACCGCGACCGCGCTGCTTTGCGCGATACATGGCTGTGTCGGCTGATCGTAAAAGCGTGACTGCGGCATCTGCTGCAGATTCTGTGTTCAGAAGCTCTGGCGTAGACATCGCAACTCCGATACTTGCGCCCGCTTCAATTTCGACACCTTGCAATACCAATGGACCAGTGATTGACGTGCGAATTCGTTCGGCAACATCTAGCGCTACTTGTTCATCAAGTAATCCTTCGCACAACACAACAAACTCATCACCACTAATACGCGCTACCAAGTCACTTGGTCGTGTTGCTGCAGCAAGCCGGCGCGCGACAGTGACGATTAGTTGGTCGCCCACAGCATGTCCAATTGTGTCGTTGACATGTTTGAGTTTGTCGAGGTCAATAAATAGCACTGCAACGCTGGAATGTGTAGTTCGGCTGCGCTCAAGAGCTTCAGTGGTCTTGCGCTCAAACAGCACTCGGTTCGGTAAACCGGTTAGTGCATCGTGTGTGGCTTGTCGCGCGAGTTCGGCTTGAGACTGGCGCTCCTCGGTGATGTCGCGAGTGATAGTTGCCCAATGATGAACGCTTCCATTTGCATCACGTACTACTTGCACAACGACAGACAAGGTGCGTGCAATGCCATCTGGTGAGCGAAATCCGATTTCACCCTCCCAGCGATGCGAAGAATCAGCTGGAGGAGCAGCATCGAGTAACACCCGGGGCAGTTGATCGCGTACTGCCTGCATGAAAGTTCGGGCAGCGACATCACCGGCACCTGCGCCAGGGTCTGTGACACCAATCAAGGTGCGAGCAGTGTCGTTAGCAAACATGAGCTCACCAACACGATCAAAGACAAGTACGGCATCACCAGAAACATCAAGCAGTCCGACAAGCTGATCAGATAGTTGACGTTGTGTAACAAGCGCCGTGCAATCAATTGCAGTTCCGATATATCCGGCAAGTGCGCTGTCTATTACAACAGGTTGTGTGGAAACTTGAATCCACATCACTTCGCCAGTTGCTAATCCGATTCGAAATTCCACGGTGAATGTTTCGCCACTGTCGCGATGTTGTACCCACCGACGTTCACACTCAGTACGTTCATGCGGTAGTGCATTGACCCACGGTGCTGTACCAACACTCAGTGGCGCTCCGCCTAGGACTAACGCGCGAAAAGCATCGTTGCCCGCAGTGAGACGACAATTGATGTCGGTCTCAAAGATGCCAATTGGCAGGGCGGTGGTGGAGAAGTCGATAGGGCTATTCTCACAGATTAAACACCCTTAGCGGTGGAACAACCCCCCAGCGTGTTCGGTTCAGGGAGGCGAGGTCACTATCCTGTCAAGGATGCCTACACCGCAATTGTCTTCTTTGGGAGATCCTCTCTGTCTCATGACAATTCATGCTCATCCTGATGATGAAGCGTCAAAAGGTGCCCCCACGGTTGCCAAGTACTACTCGGAAGGCGTTCGCACC
>CALPPK020000197.1 GCA_943325435.2 Bifidobacterium breve | reverse complement strand
CGAGCGCCTGACCCATTGCGACTGCAGGTAAGGCAAGAATTGCTCCGACCGGCCCAAGAACAGCACCACCAACAAGCGCGCCACCAAAGGCCAAAGCTGGATGCAATTCCAGTGTTCGTGCTGTCACTTTCGGTGCAAACAAGTAATTCTCTAGTTGCTGATACACCGCAATAAAACCAATGACGACAAGGGCCTTGATTGGCGACTCAACAAAAGTTAAGACCAACGGCAACACTCCCGCGATATAAGTACCAATAACAGGCAAGAACTGAGAAACGAATCCGACCCACAAAGCCATCGCTATTGGTGCAGGAATTCCAATGGCTTGAAATGCAATCCAGTGAAAGAACGATGAGATAACTGCCAACAGAGCACGTGAGTACAGGTACCCACCAGTTTTTGTGATGGCTAATTCCCATGCATTTAAAACTTGTCGTTGCTTATCTGGTCGCAATCGAGAACAAATTGACCGACGCAATTTTGGGCCGTCTGCAACCAAGTAATAGGAGAACAACAGCACAGTAAAAATCTGAAACAGAACACCAAGTGCTTGGACGGAAAGATTAAAGGCTTTGTCTTGTTGCGAATCAATGAACTTCTGAACCGGTCCCTGCGGATCGCTAATTCTCTCGTTCACCGAGGCTGCATCTATTTGCGAGCCGAACGTGTCATTCAAAATCTTTACGGTGTCATTCACGTACTGTTCGCTGTTTGACAACACATCTGCCATTTGCTGGCCGACAATGGTGCCCACTGCCCCCACAAACGTAATCACGATAAAGACAAGTCCAAGAAGCAATAGTCCTGTCGATGAACGTCTTCCCCTGCCTTTGGTAACAAGTTTGTTTACAGCTGGTTCCAGAGCCAACGCAATGAACAACGACACCAGCATCAGAATGAGGAAGTTGTTCAGACGGTGAAAAGTAAATCTCAGAACAAGAGTTCCAATGAACCCCAACCAAAAAATGACTACTGCCCGCGGTACCCACCGAGGCATTCGTGAAGATTGGCTTGCTGGGACTGGTGCATCGGTCACGTGGCAAAGCGTATAGGTAGTCATCCTGTGACCACATTCGCCGTGCATTTCCTCGCTATGGATGGCACGATAGAGACATGCCCGCAATGCCGACAGCCGTCTCTGACCGAGTTGAGTCAGTTCGTCTAGCAATTGCGGGCGCCCTGCGGGACCGTGTGATTGGTGACAACGCAGAGGAAAAGCGCGATGCCATCATGAACGCCACGGGACCTCGATGGTTTTCTGAATCCTCTCCCTTGCACATCGTCCATTCAGACTCATCCATGTTCATTGGCGGCATGCGAGCACTTTTGTTTCAATCACTTCATCCTCTAGCAATGGCCGGCGTCGCACAGCATTCCGATTATCGCGGAGACCCATGGGGTCGCCTGCAACGCACTGCAGATTTCGTAGCGGCAACATCATTTGCTCCGGCTGATGTTGCACAACGTGCAGTTGACATTGTGGTGAACGTACATAAACGCGTCAAGGGAACTGCAAGCGATGGTCGTGAGTACTCGGCATCAGACCCACACTTATTGCGTTGGGTGCATGTTGCTGAAGTTGACAGCTTTATGCGCGCGCATCAGGCATACGGAGCAACTCCATTAGACACTGCGGGGTACGACGCGTACGTTGCAGATATGGCTGTCATCGCACGAAAGTTGGGAGTGCCAGCGCCACCAACATCAGTGCAGGGTTTGAAAGATCAGATTGCGCAGTTTCGCCCAGAACTACGAGGCACTACAGAATCACGCGATGCAGCAAAGTACTTGTTGCTCACGCCGCCACTTGAACTTGCTGCACGAGTTCCGTATTCACTGATTGCAGCTGCTGCTATTGCAATTCTTCCCACATGGGCTCGCGCCGATTTACGATTGCCGTACTTGCCTGTCACTGAACAACTTGTAGTGAAGCCAATCGGTCAGCTCATCTCGTCCACCATTCGGTGGGCTACTTCTGGCGATTTTGTTTCGCAAGCAGAGTAGTTACATCACCATTCGTACCAACGCGCACGCGATCAAGACCCAACCACGCTGCCATCTCACGTAGTTCCGTCATCAGTTCGGCTGCAACATGTTTGACATCAACATTCGGTTCGCTGAAGGCACCCGGAACAACTAGCTCCCCCGCTTGTCGATCAGCTTTCAGATCAACGCGCGCAACTATTCGGTCACCTAGAACAAACGGCAGCACGTAATAGCCATACGTGCGTTTTGGTGCAGGAACATAAATTTCAATGCGGTAGTGAAAATCAAATAGTCGCTCTATCCGCGGCCGACACCACACCAACGAATCAAATGGCGAGACAAGTGCACGCACATCAACATTCCGTGGTCGCACAGTGTCGGGCAACATATACGCGGCATCTCGCCACCCTTCAACTCGTACTTGCTCAATGAGCCCTTCTTCAACAAGTTCAGCCAAATACACCCGTGCTTGTTGGGGTTTTTGCCTGTGGTAATCAAACAAGTCGGTCGCCGTACCAACACCCACGCTGCGTGCCGCTAGTAACAACGTTGCACGACGTGCCTCACCTTGAGTTGGTGTCGGAAGATTCAGTATCTCCTTCGACAAGACATCATGTGGTGCGTAATACACACGTGCAAAATCATTTGGTCGACGCTGTGCCGTGATCTCTCCGGTCCAAAACAGATATTCAAGAATTGCTTTGCCTTCGTCCCAATCCCACCAAGACCCTTTCGGGCCGACGCGTGTACGAACATCGCCAGCCACAATTGGTCCATCGTTGTAGATGCGATCACGAATCTCTTTCAATAACTTCGGTTTTTCTCTTGCAACACGGCGCAACCCTGGCCACATCGAACCATTGCGCGCTTCTTCCATTCGCCACCGAATTAGCGGGTGCATCGAGATCGGAAGATGCGATGCCTCATGACACCAGTATTCAAATAGTTCGCCATCAGCAGTGGCGTCAGGAATGAGGGTGCGTGGATGATTTCCTAAACGCGAAAAAAGTGGCATCTCTTGGCTGCGCACCAAAACATTCACACTGTCAATTTGAATGAGACCGACCGAGTCAATGACACGTCGAAGATGACGTCTGTCTATACGCCCCGTGGGACGAGGTGTTGCAAAACCTTGAGCGGCTAACGCAATGCGTCTAGCCGAATCACGACTGATCTCAGTCGGCGACGGTGACCGTGACACTCTTGATCACAACATCGACCAATGGCTTGTCGTTGCGATCTGTTTCCACGTTCTGCATTGCTTCGACAACTTCAAGTCCTTTGACGACTTGACCGAACAATGCGTATGCCGGTGGCAACTGCACACCACTGGCGCCGCTGATGAGAAAGAACTGTGAACCGTTTGTGTTCGGTCCGGCATTGGCCATTGCCAATGAACCGATTTGGTACTGACCAGCTTTTGGCAATTCGTCTGCGTACTGATAGCCAGGTCCGCCGCGACCAGTTCCTGTTGGGTCTCCGCCTTGGCAAACAAAACCTTTGATGATGCGGTGAAAAATAATGTCGTCGTAATAGTGGTACGCAGCTAGGTACACGAAGCTGTTTACGGTCTTTGGTGCCTTGATCGGGTCAAGTGCAATGACCAATGTTCCCATTGATGTTTCCATTGTCGCGGTGTAACGCTTTGTCGGATCAATTCCCATTTCAGGAGCTGCGGGGAATTTTTGATTCTTTTGTGCAGAACCGTCAAGTGGGGGGAAGGGAAAACTCATTCCGATGACGCTACAAGCCTCCCGCCGAACCTTTCGCCTTGTCACCCCCAGATTGTCTACGATGGAGAAATGAGCGAACATGTCAGCCCCCTCGATCTTGATGCCATCGAGCGTGACCTAGCTGATGTCGATGCAGCCCTGACTCGCCTTGACAACGACACCTATTGGTTGGATGAAGTCACCGGCCAGCCGCTCAGTGCAGACCTTCTTGCTGCTCAGCCGACGGCTCGCCGAAACAACCCCTAAATGTGACTTCCGTCTCGCAATGAGCGTGAAGAGTGGTTAGAATCTAGGAAGTAACCGAACAGTTAATTGTATTATGCAAGTAATTGTCAGAACAAGGAGTCACCGTGGCAGATCCAACTAAGCCGAGAGCATCGTTTGCTCCGTGGGATCGCCGCGAACTGCCAGGCAGTTTCAGTGTGGAAGAAACTGCACGTCGTGTCGGCAATTACAAGTTGGCCGACACAAAATTGTTTGAAGTTCTTGG
>CALPPK020000196.1 GCA_943325435.2 Bifidobacterium breve | reverse complement strand
TTGCCGATGCTCGGGCGGACGGCACGGAAGAAAACGCTGTTCATGACGTGTCAGTTTTTGACTACACAACACCCATTCATGTTGTTGCCACTTTCGAAGACGGAGCATTTGTTTTACGTCCTGTCGGAATGCCTGGCATTGAAGTAGTTCGGAAGCTTGATGAAGATGGTCACATGATTTGGACACGGCCCGACATGGGTGGTGTTCGCGTTGTTCTCGAACGAGTTAGTCCACCTCTGTAATTCTCATGTCTACTGTTCCTGTTTCCATTCTTGATCTCGCATCTATCGGTGCCGGAGAATCACTGCGCGAAAGTCTCGAAGGCTGCGTTCAGGTAGCCCAGGCAGCAGAGCGACTTGGCTATACGCGTGTCTGGTACGCAGAACATCACAACTCTGAAACCATTGCATCATCTGCACCTGCAGTTCTTATCGCGCACGTTGCTGCAAACACCTCAACAATTCGACTTGGTTCAGGCGGCGTGATGTTGCCGAACCACTCCCCACTAGTAATCGCTGAACAATTCGGAATGCTGGCCACACTGCACCCTGGTCGTATTGATCTTGGTCTTGGTCGCGCTCCCGGAACTGACCAAACAACAGTGAAGGCTTTACGACGTGACCCGCGTGCAGCCGAAACATTCGCACAAGACGTCCAAGAGTTACAGGGATTTCTTGGCGACACCTCAAAGGTTGCAGATGTAATCGCAACGCCCGGGCGAGGCACACACATACCGCTGTACATCTTGGGGTCTTCTTTGTACGGCGCTCAACTTGCTGCGGTTTTAGGACTTCCGTATGCATTTGCTTCGCACTTTGCACCTGCATCTCTTTTGGATGCGATTCGCATCTACCGCGAACGATTCACTCCGTCTTTGCAATTGGACAAGCCCTATGTGATTGCAAGCATGAGCGTGATTGCGGCCGATACTGAAGAATCTGCTTCAGCCCAGTTTGAACGGCGCAAGCGTTCGTTTGCACGTCGTATTTTTGGTCGCCCTGGCCATCCGTTAACTGACGAACAAGTTGATGCTGCGCTGTTGTCTCCACAGGCGGCTTACCTTGATGAAGTGTTCAAGTATTCGGCCATTGGAACTGCGTCGACTATCAAAGCACGACTTGATGAATTTCAGGCACTGACAAATGCAGATGAGATCATGACTGCACATCATGCAGACAGCACTGCCTCACGCATTCGCTCGATTGAGATCTTGGCCGAAGTGGCCGGAGTTCTTATTCCCCAATAAGTTCTTTGCGCAATTCGCGCTTCAAGAACTTGCCGCTTGCATTACGAGGAATTGGTTCGTCACGGAACCAGACCTTTGATGGAATCTTGTGCTTTGCAAGAGTTGCACCAAGGAAAGTACGCAGTTCGTCTTCGCCAAGAGTTTTTCCAGGACGCAAAACAAGAACCACAGCAACTTCTTCACCTAGGCGTTCATCGGGAATCCCGAATACGGCGGCTTCTGCAATTGATTCGTGATGATAGATAGCAGTTTCCACTTCACTGCAATACACGTTCTCTCCGCCTCGCAACACCATGTCTTTTGCACGGTCAACAATGAACACAAAACCATCTTCGTCAATTCGAGCAATGTCACCTGTGTTTAGCCAACCATCTTGAATTGTCTCAGCATTAGCTTCTGGCCTGTTGAGATATCCCTTGATGATGACTGCACCTTTGACGCACAAAACACCAACTGTGTCTGGACCTGATGGAAGATCGTTTCCGTCTTCATCAACAAACTTTGCTTCAAGTGTTGGCACCAGTGGGCCGCATGAAGCAGGTTTTGCGATAAGCCAGCGAGCAGAGTTTGCAGTAATGATTCCGCATGTTTCTGTCATGCCATAACCAGTTGATGGTTGGCCACCCTTCAATGCACCCGCAATTTTATGTACGAGGTCAGGCTGCAATGGTGCACCACCGCCACCCATTCCTTGCAAAGACGAAGTGTCGCGTGTTTCCCAATCGGGGTGTAGCAACAACTCGCGGCTCATTGTTGGAACACCAGACAAAGTGGTGACGCGTTCACGTTCAATTAGTTCGAGCGCGCGACCAGGTTCCCACTTGTATGTAAGAACAAGCTTCGCACCCATCACGGTTGCAGGGTGCAAGATGCAGTTACACGCTGTTACGTGAAACAACGGTGTCGGCGCCATAAAAGCAGGAGGAAACGCTGACGGCGCAGTTGTTGGTGCTGGAATATCTCCTGCAGCAATGCCTTTTGCTTCAGCTGAGTTGGCAGCCATTGTCATGGTGAGCATGTTGAAGATGTTTGACACTGATCCGCGATGAGTTAACTGCGCGCCCTTTGGAAAACCAGTGGTGCCTGATGTGTAGAAGATAGTGACGTCGTCGTCAGTATCAATTTCGACAGTTGGCAACACGCCAGGATCGGCCATTGCAAGAACATCTGCCCAACGGCCACTGCCAGCGGGCAATGCACGGTCAGTACGTACGCCAAGAATGTGCACTACTGGTGCTTTTTCAATTTGTTCGAATCGCTCAAGGCGCTCATCGTCTGCAATCAGAACAACAGGTGCACTGTCATTCAACGCGTATTCCATCTCTGGTGTTGTCCACCATGCGTTCATGCCGACAACTGCTGCACCCACAGACAAAATTGCCCAGTAACCAACTACCCATTCCGGATAGTTACGCATTGCAAGTGCAACACGAGTTCCTGGTGTAACGCCATGTTCAACTAAATACTGTGCAAGTTTGCGCACCTGAGCATGAACGACTGCGTACGTGTAGCGCTCATCTTCGTAGACGATGTAGTCCTTGTCAGCATGTCCAATTGAGTTCTCCCAAATAACACGCATAGTGGGTGGCGCAGATACGAAGGTCTTCATGGTTACGCCACGAACTTCAGACATCGTGGTGGCAAATGGTGATCCTGGAGCATCAAGCTCGGCACGGGCAGCACGGTAATGGTTGATCATGTTCACATCCTTGTATAACGAGACCATTGTCACATAGTTAGACACCCGCCCTATCGTGGGCTCGTGAGCAGTTACGAGGAAATTGATGCCGGTGAGACTGTCTGGAGATTTGACCGTGATTTCCTTGCTTCAAAATGGACATGCATTTGGGGCAAAGGATGCAAAGGAATCAACGCCACAGCCGACGAAACGCTCGGGCACGGCTGTTGTTCACTGGGGGCTGAACTTGACGGAATTGATGAAGCTCGTGACCTGTCGGCTGCCGCTGCCACTATTCCGGCTCACCTGTTTCAGTTTTACGCCGAGGCAAATTCAGGCTCCGTTTTTGCAGACGAGTCCTACTCTGCAACGCGCGTAGTTGACGGAGCGTGCATTTTCCACAACCGCAACGGCTTTGCCGGAGGCGAAGGCTGCGCTCTGCACTTAGCCGCCGAATACTTTGACGAATCCCCCACCGATTGGAAGCCGTCAGTCTGTTGGCAGTTGCCCATTAAGGTTGATTGGGAAATGCGCGATGACAACGTGGAAGTTGCCACTGTGCGCAGGTGGTCTCGTGCCGATTGGGGCGACCATGGCACCAAAATGGCCTGGTGCTGCACTGAAGGCACTGATGCGTATGTGGGCGAAACTTCTGTTATCGACAGCCTGGGCGATGAGCTATCCAAGATTGTCGGCACCGAAGTCTTCGTGCAACTGAGAAATCGACTGAAGTAACCCTTCCCGATCTCTGTGACCAAGATTCTGCGGAAAGCCCCTACCTAACGGTAGGTAGGCATCTAACCTGTGGGGGTGAGTATCGAATCACCGACAATGCCAGCCCCACGGGAAAATTCGCTCAATGATGTGCGAGCCATCATTCCGCCCGTTTGTTACGAACGTTCCCGCGTGCGCGCGACACGTGCGCTTATTCAAGCAACTGTGTTGTACACAGTTCCCACATTCGCTTTAGTTCTTACCAACACATGGTGGGCAGTTGGCATCTGGTGGCTACTTGCTGGTCTTGCAGTGTCAGGCCTTTTTGTTTTGGGTCACGATGCCTCACACAATGCACTTCTTGATTCGCGTAAGGCGAATCGCATCATCGCCCAGTTGTGCATGGGCCCGAGTGTTCATTGCGAATCTGCATGGGATCTCGGACACAACCGTATTCACCACGGTTACACCACTCGCCAAGGTTTTGACTTTGTGTGGCACCCACTCACTGTTGCTGATTATGAGGCACTTAGCGGAATGCAGAAACTTCGCCATCGTCTTGAATGGTCGTGCATCGGTTCTGGC
>CALPPK020000195.1 GCA_943325435.2 Bifidobacterium breve | reverse complement strand
TTTGACCATGCTGCACACAACCAATTCAAACGATCGGTGCGACCTACCGTTGCTTGAGCATCGCGCAAACCGTTGACCAAACTTGTAATGACTGCGCTTGTGATGAAGGGCATGTCACAAGACAGCACAACAACAGAATCATGATCGGCATGTTTCAAAGCTGTGATGACTCCACCTAGTGGACCCTCACCTGGAAAGCCGTCCTTCTTCCATGTGCCGTTGATTGTCTTTGCTCGAGCAGATGTACCGCCAATGATGAGTACCTGTGATGCCCCGGCTTCATGTGCAGCAAGTGACACCCGGTTGCCCATTGAGATGCCATCGACTTCATAGGTTGCTTTGTCGACGCCCATACGAGAGCTGTCGCCGCCAATGAGGATCGCGACCGTGAATTGCTCAACAGACATAATGACAACGCTACGGGCTGTTCGCCATCTATGGTGATGGCATGAACTCCTTATGGGCCTCAACCGACATCGAAACCCTCAAAAACCTCGCTTTGGGACTCTCAGGCGCCTCAATAATTGTTGGGCTGATACTGATGAAAGTGGTCTCTTCCATCATCGGAAAGATCGTTTCCCTCGTGATTTTTGTAGCCATTGCCCTCGCTGGTTACTCGCAACGAGCCCAAGTTATTGACTGCGCTAACTCGGTGAAAGCTCAAGCTTCTGCAACGGCATCAGTTGATACAACCTGCACCTTTTTTGGGCAAGACATAAAGGTCAAAGTTCCTCAACCCTCGCAATGAGGAAGCACAAGCTCTGTGACGAACTCCAAAGGATGAGTCATCGGCGCACTGTGAGCTGCGTCGCGAAGTTCGACTAATCGCGCATTGGCTAAGTTTTGTGAGAGCCAAATGGCTCCATCAGCGTGATGTTTCATTCCCTTAGCGCCGTAGCCACATAAGACAGGGCAAATAACTTCCTCGACTATCCACGGGGCTTTGCTTCGTAAGGCGGTGAGTTCCCCTACTAATGCTGCTCCTTCTCGTCTGCGCTCGTCTCTCGTTCTTTCGGGCAATGCTTCCCATCGTTTGTGTCCAATTAGTCGAATCATGAAGTTCGCAGCTGCATCAGCTTCTGATGAAGCAACAGCCATTGCACCGGCGGTAGTTCCTGGCCACCAATCCATCCAGGACAAGGGGGTCTCATACGTGCTTACCCCGACGACTTGTTCTCTCAGACGTGCGGCTGCTGACAATGCAATATTCCCCCCGAAGGAGTGACCTATGAGCACCACTTGTCTGTCTTCAATCAGTTCCACAAGATCATCTACCTGTTCGTCCACGGTGAATGGACCTGTATGCGGCCACGATCGTCCGTAGCCGCGCCTGTCATAACGCAACACTCGATGTTGACCCTGCAAATGGCGTGCCAATAGCGCCATGCCGCCACTTCGATCTAAAGATCCGTGAATTAGGACGACCATTAACTCAGAGTCAGGACCGGATTCAGTGAAGAATATTTGCGATTCATTCAGTCGATGATGCTGCTCACGAGCCACTTCCCTATCCTTTCATAGTTGTGGAACTAATTCTTGTGCGTCATGGCCTCCCAGTGAGGAAAGAAAATACCGATGGACCTGCTGACCCTGAGCTGTCGATCGACGGGCATGCCCAGGCAGCTCTTTTTGCTGCATACATGATGTCCGAGAATGTTGATGCGATTTATTCAAGTCCACTTCGTCGCGCTGTGCAGACTGCAGAACCGTTGTCTGCTGCAATTGGCATCGAACCAATCTTGGTTCCGGGAATCGCAGAGTGGGATCAGCACTCAAATGAATATATTCCTGTCGAAGAACTGAAAGCAGCGAACGACCCACGTTGGTTAGAAATGGCTAAGGGTGGCTTTAGTTCAGACGAAATTCCCGAGGATTTCCATAACCGCGTTCTAGAAGCAATCGAGGGAATTATTGCCAAGCATCGCGGCGACACTGTCGTTGTGACTTGTCATGGTGGAGTAATCAATGACTATCTCTCCCACATTCTTGGAATATCGAATTCACAGTTCTTCTATCCGAATTACACATCAATACACAGAATCGCTGCTTCATCTTCCGGGCATCGAAGCATTCTTTCAATAAATGAGACCTCGCATCTTCGCGGTTCAGGACTACCAACGGGCCTATTCCATGCCTGAATCAACCATTGATTCGCTCCTTCAGTGGCTCGATAAGTGCCCCACCCCATTTCATGTAGTGGATACTGCAGCGTCCACTCTTGAAGCAGCCGGGTTCACACGAACAACCCAATTAGGCAATGAGATACCAAGCCTTGGATATCTAGCTAAGGACGGCTGCATTGTTGCGTGGAGGCTTGGGACTCCAACGGGAGCACTACGAATCATCGGTGCGCACACCGACTCCCCCAACTTGCGAGTCTTGCCCCATGCAGATATTCACCAACTCGGTTGGTCTCAATTGGCAATAGAGATTTACGGTGGGGTCCTACTGAATTCTTGGCTCGACAGAGACCTCGGTATTGCCGGGCGTGTCATTGATACAAATGGTGTGGCCCATTTATTCTCGGCGCCTCAGACTCTTGCTCGTATTCCACAATTAGCGATCCATCTCGACAGGGAAATTGGAGATAAAGGTCTTCATCTCGACCGTCACCAACACATGACACCTGTATGGGGTTCAACCAAGCAATCATTTATCGATTGGGTACAGCGAATCTCAGGCGTTGCAGATGTAGCTGCATTCGACGCCCACCTATTTGACATATCTCGTGCCTCATTGTTGGGAGCCGATGAATCTCTTCTGGCGAGTGGCCGTTTAGACAACCAAGCATCCTGTTGGAGCGCAATTGAAGCTCTGCGAAACACTCCGGAATCCGAGCACACTTCGATTCTTGTACTCAACGACCATGAAGAAGTGGGAAGCAATAGCTCTACGGGCGCTGCTGGCCCGATGCTCGCGAATGTGGTGTCTCGCATCGCTTCACAACACGGACTCAGTGAAGGTCAACAGTTTGACCGTTTGGCTTCTTCTTGGTGCTTGTCGGCGGACAACGCTCATGCCATTCATCCGAATTATGCAGAGCGCCATGAACCACGACACGCGCCCCTGGTCAACCACGGTCCAGCCGTGAAGGTGAATGGAAACCAGAGATACGCCACGTCCGCGCGCGGACTGGCACATATTCGATCAATCGCAGCCTCAAGCGATATCCCGCTTCAAACTTTTGCTTCAAGAAACAACGTTCCATGTGGATCAACAATCGGACCAATCACAGCAACACAACTCGGAATCGAAGCTATTGACATCGGTATCCCGCAATTATCGATGCATTCGGCTAGAGAAATGTGCGGCGCGAGCGATCCATTGCACTTGGTTTCTTTAATGAACGCGTTTCTACAGCGCTAGGCGTTAATAGCTATTTGGGCTACCAGCTAAACGCTGTGCCTCATCGAATAGTCGCTGTAATTCGCCTGACAAGTTGGCACTCAGATCTTTCAAAGCTGATCGTGGTAATCGCTCATTTCCGTTCATCACAGTCTGAATCGGTTTACCGATCACCACAACGCACTTTCTTGGGTAGATCATCTTTGACCCCTTAGGCATGACGCGCTCGGAGCCGCCGATTCCGACTGGAATGATTGGTACACCCGCTTTAGCCGCGACATAGGTTGCACCATCAAACAGCGGGTGCACAACGGGCCCACTTTGCCGAGTCCCTTCTGGAAATAGCACCAACGGTTCGCCTGCCTCAAGAACCGCTACGCAACGACGCAACGCTTCACGATCTGCTGTGCCTCTACTGACCGGAAAAGCCCCCAGAGCTGAGATGATCCAACCAATGGGTGAGATCTTCCAGATGGTGTCCTTGCCCATGAAACGCATTCGACGAGTCGTAACTGCTGCAGCCAATGGCGTATCAATATTTGATCTGTGAATGGGCGCCAAAAGGAATGCTCCGGTTTTCGGAATGTTCTCTTTTCCAATAATCGTTGTACGCGTATACGACACACACACGAAGACAACTAGACCGCGCACCAGTCTGTAAAAAAGACGACTGAGAAAACTTTGACTCGCCATGAATGTGTCACCTTCAGCCATGATCAACTCTTTCAAAATGAGAAACGATTTCTGCGACAACCTCTTCTATGGTTCTGTTGCTCGAGTCAACAATGACGGAACCATCTGATGGGCGCAATGGCGAATCAAGCCTTGTCGAGTCAAGATGGTCACGTTCGGCAATGCTGGCCGCAACGGCCGCAATGTCTCCACCT
>CALPPK020000194.1 GCA_943325435.2 Bifidobacterium breve | reverse complement strand
TGGCCTTCAACGCTCTGTATCTCTTTATGAGCATTTCTGGGGTCTTTATTTGTCAGAAGAGACTGGATCAATTCTTGTTGGTATGCGGGATACAAGATGTCAGAGTCGATACTGACAGTCAAAGTTGGCGCCTTAATGCGACCAAGGGCAGCATCAAGCCCGCCTCGACCTCGACCAACGTCGTGCAGATCCATTGCTTTTCCGATGTACAAATAACTGTTCGCATCAAATCGTCTGACCAAGCGATCTCCGTGATGATCGAGATAGCCCTCGACTTCAAAGCGAGAGAACAAGTCAATGCCGTCGGAGTTGAAATTCTGATCTTTCAACTGTCGACCAAACTTCTCATTGAATTTTGAGTCAGTTCTGAAAGTGACTTGCGCAATCATGCGCGCCACTGAAAAACCATTCCATGGTCCGCCATCAGGTCCTGAGCTGTAGTAATCGCCGTTCTGATATGCAGGATCCATCAGTAATGCACGTCGACCAATTGATCCCCACGCGATTTGTTGTGCACTTGCCTCGGCACATGTAGCAACAGCAATTAGTGCACGCACACGCGTGGGAAACGTAATCGCCCATTCAAGTGCCTGCATGCCACCCATTGATCCGCCAACAACTGCGCGCCATGCATTGACTCCAAGTGCATCAGCCAAAGAAGCTTGCGCACGTACCATGTCGCGAATCGTGACAACTGGGAAACGAAGCCCATATGGCTTGCCATCCTCTGGATGTGGTGAAGCAGGACCAGTTGAACCCTGACATCCACCAAGAACGTTTGAACACACCACGAAGTACTTATTCGTGTCTATTGCATTGCCGGGACCAACAACACCTTCCCACCAACCAGGTGTTGCGTGACCTTTTCCGGCAGAACCGGCCACATGGCTGTCACCTGTCCACGCGTGACACACGAGAATTGCATTGGAAGCGTCCTCATTCAAAGTGCCCCATGTTTCGTACGCAATGGTGACGTCATGCAATGATCCGCCACCTTCAAGCGAAAATGGACGGGTCTGTGCGAAATGATGGAACTGACGATGACCAACTGGCTGCTCAGAGTTCCAACCGCCAGATGCTGGGTACGGCGAAGGGTCATGACGGTATGGCTCGTTCATGTGTCCCCTTTCGTCGGTACTAAATATCTGTACGAAAGAGAGACTGCTGGCCTGTTGCTCCGCTGGTTTGCGGAACCACATCCCTCACCTTTCGATGAGGAGGCACCGTGCGCTTGTCACCCCGGTTGCCGGACCAATTGGTCTCTCTTAATGTGAGATTGAGACTAGCGGTGTTCGGCGTCGTTAGCGAGGTGTTTTGGCAGACCAACGATGTCAGTGAAGTCATCGAATGCCGTAATGGTCGAAAGATGGTCTCTCAAAGTGCCAAATGACTGCAATCTCTCGTATGCATCGCCCACTGCTTTTGTGGCCGAAAGAAGCCCCGACAATGGGGACACAATGAGCGTGAACCCTCTGTCTGCCAATTCAGACGGGGTTAACAGCGGCGTCTTTCCCTTTTCCACCATATTTGCAACCAAGACAACATCAGGAAGGGCCGCTGCAATCTCATCTAACTCAGCCAGCGACTGTGGTGCTTCAACAAACACCGCATCAACTCCGAGGTCACGGGCCATACGACCTCGCTCAAGTGCGTCTACCAGCCCGTTGACGGCACGAGCATCCGTACGGGCAGTGAGAAATATGTCAGAACGCGTTTTCATCACTGCAGTCAACTTTGCCAACCACTCTTCAGTCGGAACAACTTGTTTCCCATCCATGTGTCCGCACTTCTTTGGCCACACTTGATCTTCGAGAAACATTCCGCTCGCTCCAGCTGATTCCCAAAGCTCTGTAGTCGTTTGCACATCATGTACATCGCCGTAACCCGTATCGGCATCGACCACAACACACAGATCAGGAGCAGCTGCACATACACGCCTTGCAACATCAGCCATATTTGCCTGATCAACAATGCCGATATCTGGTTCACCCAGAAGCGTTCCGGCAACAGCAAAGCCCGAAACAAAAACAGTGTGGAAGCCCGCACGTTGCGCGAGAAGCGCAGATAACGGATCCCACACGCCTGGCATCAATATTGATTCACCGCCAGCTAGGCGCGAACGTAATGATGCGGCGTGAGTCACTTCGTGCCGAGTGTGTCTATCGCGTGTTGCTTCAAACGCTTGTAATCAACTTTGCCATTCGGCGCGCGACCAATCGTTGACACAACAACCACATTACGGGGAGCCTTGTATGCAGCAAGTCGAGCCTTCACGTGGGCAGACAAAACATCGAGGGTTGGAGTTTCGCCAGGTTCAGCTTCTACGACTACACAAATTGTTTCACCGAAACGAGTGTCTGGAATTCCTACCGCTACCGCATCACGAACTGATGAGTGTGTTTTCACCATTTCTTCTACTTCTTCAGGGAAGACCTTCTCACCACCGGTATTGATACACACAGAACCGCGGCCCAGAAGGTGCAATGTGCCATCTTCATTCACTTCTGCCCAGTCACCAGGAACTGTCCATCGTCGGTCTTCAAACATGCGGAATGTTTGCGCTGATTTAACTTCATCTTTGTAATAGCCAACTGGAATCGCTCCGCCGACAGCCACTAAGCCGCTTTCACCAGAGCCAGGCTGCACTCGCTTTCCGTCTTCAGTAAACACAACACAATTAGGCCCAAGAGCAAACTGTGCAGTCTTTGGGGCGGCGCCTTTGGCCGCAACCGACATTCCCATTCCTACTGCTTCTGATGAACCAAAACTGTCCGTGATGAGCATCTGAGGAATATGTTCAAGCAGAGCATTCTTATTCTCTTGACTCCACATGACGCCAGAGGAACCCATCTGAACAATGGTCGAGAGATTCCAACGTGTTGGGTTTGCATCAAGCGACTCAAGCATCGGACCTGCGAATGCTTGACCAACAATAACAATTGAATTGATTGATCGATCTTCCACGGTTTGCCACAACAAGGCTGGATCAAAATTGCGATTCGGCATGGTAACGATGCAGCCACCCATAGTCAAAGTGATGAATGCAGAGAATTGCCCAGTGCCGTGCATTAACGGACATGCAACAAGTGCACGCAGACCAACACCGCCCGGCTTGACACGTCCGATGACTTCATCCATTGATTCGCCTGGTGCAACACCCGTGATTGCGTTACCGCCGCGGCCAAGTACCTGTACCAAATCTTCTTGGCGCCACATAACGCCTTTTGGCATGCCTGTAGTTCCACCTGTATACAAAAAGAGCATGTCATCATCAGACAATGGAGACGGCGGATTAATGTCAGCAACATTTTTTGACACCACCGTGTTGTAATCAACCGCCCACGATGGCAACGCTGTTCCGGATTCGTCTGGGACCATGTACCAACGCTTCACTTTTGGTAACGCAGGCCGTACTTGTGCGCATAAGTCGGCAAAGACAGCATGAAAAACAACCGCTTCAGCATCAGAGTTGTCAAAGAGATACGTAATCTCTTCAGGTCCGTATCGATAGTTTGTGTTTACGGGAACGAACCCGGCCAGGTACGAAGCGAATGTTGTCTCAAGGTATTCAGGACAGTTGAACAAATAGTGAGCGACTTTGGCTTGACTACCCATTCCGGCAGCCAACATGTCAGCAGCCAAGGCATTAGCGCGTTGGTGAAAATCGCCCCACGAGTAGACAACATCGCCAAACATTTGCGCAGGACGCGCTGGGTCAGCTTTCGCAATCCCCTTCCACATCACTCCGTAATTCCAAGTAACCATCTCTTTGCCCCCAATGAGTTCGATTTGCTTCACAGAACCGTAGCAAGTCCCATTGGTCTGCCTACGAGCGGGTTATCCCGCCTACGATTCTGGTGTGCAGACATTAACCAAGAAGGAAATTGAGACCCTCTTGGAAAAATACGACCATGACCCAGCTGGAAGCCTGCGGGTAGCTATCGGATCTCTCCTCGGTGTTGACTGCCCTACGTGGGAATCGTTGACAATACTTTTACCTTCGCGCTACACAGTGTCTGGATCACTGGCTCGACAAGAAACAGCAGCGATGGACGACCTTGTCAAACAACTAGTTGAGCATCGCGCTCTATAGAAGCGACAGGGCTCCATTTTCAAGGCCTTGAATAATGTGCCGAGTGGCCATCACTTCAAACATCTTGTCGCCGCGTTCTGTGCGACCAACAATTTGTGAAGCAATGACTGCCATTACAAGTCCTGAAATGGCTTCTCTGCGGTA
>CALPPK020000193.1 GCA_943325435.2 Bifidobacterium breve | reverse complement strand
GCCAGTAAAAATGACTGCATGCGAAAAAGCCATGTTGTTTCCCTCCGCTGGCATTATCCAGATCAGGTTCTCGGGTCGGCCACCGCAGTGACCCTCTCAGCCCGCCGATCGCGCGAGCTCCCCATAAGTTGTAAGTGAAGTTTATACGACTAGTCGGGCCATGTCGGGTTCGATGAAGATAAACGTTGCTTCGGGCACAGCCTTTCGCATGGCCTCTTCCGCTTCATCGATTGATCTGCTGACATCAGAGGCTGGGAGCGAGGGAAGAAAGATGACCTTTGTTGCAACCAGGATTGTGTCTGGACCTAAGTGCTCCGTGTGCATGTAGATGACCTTTTGAACATGTGGATGCGACCGCAATGCATCGAGCAATTTTCTCTTGTTCTCAGGTGATGTGGTTTCACCCATGAGCAGAGATTTCATCTCTACCCCAAGAATGAACGCAACTGCAACGAGCAGGACGCCAATAGATAGTGAGCCTGCAGCATCCCAACGCGGGTTATGCGTGTAGTGGCCAAGCAGTAATCCAGCTAACGCGAGGAATAAACCAGTTTCTGCTGCAACATCCTCAAGTAGCACCGTGGGTAGTTCAGGTTGCTTTGCAGTACGAATGAACTGCCAGTAACTCATGTTTGGGGGCTTGATGTGTTGTACCTCTTTGAGTGCGGTTCGCAACGAATAGCTCTCGAGAAGAATTGCCACAATCAAGATCACAAGAGCAACAGCAATGTTGCTCGTCTCATGCGGATGACGCAGTTTCGATACGCCTTCATAGATGGCAAAGAGACCACCCATGCTGAAAAGTACAAGTGCCACAACGAACGCCCAGAAGTAACGCTCACGCTCGTGCCCGAACGGGTGCTCGTCATCGCGACCACGCATGGAACGTTTGGCGCCCAGCATGAGCAGGCCTTGGTTTCCGGTATCGGCAAATGAGTGAACAGCTTCAGCGGCAAGTCCAGCAGACCCCGTGATGACGGCGCCCACCACTTTGGAGAGAGCAATACCCAGGTTGGCGAAGAACGCCGCAACGATTGCCTTACGGCTTCCTTCATGCATGCGTCTAGGTTGTCATACAGGTAGGGCAGCGAATGCATTCGCTGAGAGGAGAAGATCATGGGCTCATTAGACGGTCGAATTGCACTCGTCACCGGGGGCGGTCGGGGAATCGGTAAGGCGATTTCTCTGGCGTTGGCGAACGAGGGGGCGACCATTGCTATCAACTATCGGCGAGATAAGGAATCTGCTGAAACCACTCAGCGCGAAATTCTCGATGCTGGTGGGCTTGCAACTATCCATCAGGGATCAAATGACATCCCCGAGGAAAACGTGGCGCTGGTAAAAGATGTGTTGTCTGTTCACAACGGCATTGACATTGCAGTTCTTAATGGTGGTGTTGCGTCGAAAGGCAGAAGCGTCGCAGATACCGAAGCAGAAGAATTATGGAATCTGGTGGCAACACACGCTCTGGGGCCACACCAACTATGTCGAGCACTCATTCCGTCCATGCGTACCCGCGGTCGTGGTGACATTGTCTTTATCTCGTCCGTAGCAACATCTGGAATGTCAGCAAATGGCGCTCCGTACAACATGGGTAAAGCAGCCATGGAGGCACTTGCCCTCACACTGGCAAAGGAAGAACGGCCACACGGCATTCGTGTCAACATCGTTGCTCCTGGCCTTGTGGAGACAGACATGGGAGTACGTCTTGCACGCGCCATGACTGGTCGACGAGAGATGGAAGATCTGAGGTCTATGGATGACGCTGCTCCGTTTGGGCGAGTGTGCCAGCCAGAAGACATTGCCGCAGCAGTGTTGTGGTTCTGCTCGCCATCGGCGTCGTACATCACGGGTCAGCGCATCCAGGTCGATGGCGGTGGGTCAACGCTTCGGGTGGGTCAATAACCGCTCGAACCAGCCAGTTTCGGCTATTCGGCGCACCTAATACTCGGTAGCCTTCACGGTGTGAGTCCACTTGCCCCCCAGAACACAGACACCATTATCGAAATCACTGATGAAGCACTTGTGCAACTGAAGTTATTGCGAGATGAAGAACCAGAAAAAGAACGTTTGGGTCTTCGCCTTGAAGTGATGGCGAATCCAGGTGAAGAATTTCAATACGACTTGTCATTCGACATCGTGACGCAAGCTGCATTCTCTGACGAAGTGCGCACAATCAATGGCCTCAAGGTCATCATCCCGTTGCCTTCGTTTGAACACATCAATGGAGCCACTCTTGATTATTCAGAGCGTCAAGGATTAATCATTCGCAATCCAAACAAGCCACCTGCGCCGATGATCGAAGGTCTTGTCAATGACGATGCATTCTCAGCATCAATCGAGGCAGTTATTGCGACTGATGTCAACCCTGCGCTTGCTGCACACGGTGGCTTTGTCACCTTCGTTGGACATGACACTGAAGGCATTGCGTATCTCACCATGGGTGGTGGTTGCCACGGTTGTTCAATGAGCAAAATGACAATGTTGGATGGCGTGCAAACAACTCTTGTTGAACAAGTGCCTGGCGTTGTAAAAGTTCGCGACATTACAGACCACGCAAGTGGTGCGAATCCGTACTACAGCTAGAGGCAATCATGCAGATCTCACAATTGTGGACATACCCCGTCAAGTCGATGGTGGGTGTCTCAGTTGAGTCTGTGGAACTTTCATCACTCGGCATAGTCGGCGATCGCCATTGGGCCATTCGAGACCTTGAACGCGGTGGAATTCGTGGTGCAAAGAAAATTGGTGAACTCATGCAGTTCACAGCTCATCGCAAAGACAACGATGTCATCATCACGTTCCCCGGTGGCACACAAGTGTCCTCTGCGGATGAGGATGTCAATTTCATGTTGTCGGGAGTTCTCGGACGTAACGTTCTCCTGGAATCTCTTCCTGCTGACAACAACCTCGAACACTTTCGCCGTGGACCAAGCGATAGCGACGATCCACTGACAGAACTTCGCGGCATCTTTGGTCGAGAAGCAGAAGAGCCGCTTCCAGATTTCACTGCGTTTCCTCCAGAAGTTGCAGAGTTTGAGTCACCTCCGGGCACACATCATGATTGTTGGCCACTCATGGTGATGACAACATCGGCGCTACAGGCGATGCAGGAAGCACTTCCAGACTCAAATGTCGACATCAAACGTTTTCGTCCCAGCATTGTGGTGGAGACGAATAGTGGAGAAGGCCATGTGGAGTTTTCATGGAAAGGCAAGACTGCTTCATTGGGAACCGCAGTCATTGAGTTTCTCGATCCATGTCCGCGATGCATCATGATTACTCGCAAGGTCAATGATGAACTTCCTGAAGACCGTGCAATTCTGCGTCACGTTGTTCGCGATCTGAATCAAGCCGTTGGTGTGTACGCACGAATTCTCACGCCTGGTCGAGTTGCCTTGGGCGACGCTCTCACTTTTCAAGAGCACTGACACAGGGAAAGCACACCCGAGTCGTAGGGTGCGTGTATGGGAATTTTTAGTGCCATTAAGCAACGTGCAGCCAACAAGGCATTAGCTAGAGCGAATCAGCAATATGGGCAAGAGCTAGCAAATTGGACTAAAGACTCTGTCGCTATCGAAGAAATGCTGATAGTTGTTCGTGATTGCGCTGCTGGAAAAGCACGAGACCATTTCGTCGATAACGGTGATTACGGGTTCATGTTGAAAGCCGACGAGTATGCGATTGCGCAATTGCAGGGAGTGATGTATCTCGAGGTTGTGAAAGCACCTACTCGCTATAGCGGTGGATACGGAGGCGTGTCATTTCCGGTTTTTGGTCGTGTGCGCATCAACACTGGTCGCACAGGTGGTCAAATCATTCCGGGTGAAGAATCCATCGATGTCACTGATTCGGGAAATGCACTCATAACAAATACGCGCATCATGTTCGCGGGAACAAAGCGAACACACGAATGGAAATTCGACAAGATGATGAGCTGTTCACACTTAGATGGTGGCATGACTATTTTTGCAATGAATACCGGCAAACCTGCTGGTCTCGGTTATGGCGATGGCCATGCAACAGAGGTGCAATTTCGAATTGAACTTGCAGCGGCGATGGCTCTAGGAACGCTTGAGCGATATGAAGGTGAGTTGCTAGCTGAAAAGACTCAGTTGGAAACAACTAAACCAGTTGCGCCGGCACCAATAGCTACGGCGTAGCCACAGTTTTACTTAGCGGCGCTTGCCTTGCTGTTTAGCTTTGGCTGCTTTTTCTTCGGCCTTGCGCGCTTTACGTG
>CALPPK020000192.1 GCA_943325435.2 Bifidobacterium breve | reverse complement strand
GGAACATGCACTGACCATTACAAGGAGGGCACCAACAGCAAGACAACGACGCATCACAGATATGACACTAGGCGTAGTAACGCCCGTAGCCTCAATAGGGTGCGTATGGGTCCCCACATGATGTTGCCAGGAGATGGTGCTGCGGTAAAGGGTGCCAAAGTTCAACGGGCATCTCTGCGTCGGGTCTGGATTTTCGCCACCCCGTATCGCACGGACATCATTGTCTTTCTCACGGCCATTTGCGTCTCTGCCCTTTTGGCTCTTGCGCCACCGTTGTTGTTTCGGGCGATTCTTGACCGCGCTATTCCCCAGGAGAATCGGGGTCTCATCACGACACTTGCGATCATCCTTGTGTTTGCCGCAATTGCAGATGCTGGGCTGGCCATTATTCAGCGCTGGCTAAGTTCTCGCATCGGTGAGGGCCTTATCTATGACCTGCGCGTTGCACTGTTCGACAAAGTTGAACAAATGCCCATTGCATTCTTTACTCGCACTCAGACTGGTGCTCTCACTAGTCGCCTCAACAACGACGTAGTTGGTGCACAAAACGCTGTGACAAACACTCTGGGAAGCGTTGTCTCAAACGTTGTGGTGTTAGTGACGACTTTGGTCGCGATGATTGCACTTGAGTGGCGCTTAACACTGTTGTCGCTCATTGTTCTGCCAATGTTTATCGTTCCTGCGAAACGAGTTGGTCAAAAGTTGGGTTCTATTGCGCGTCAGCAGATGGAAATCAATGCTGAAATGAACACGCAAATGAACGAGCGTTTCAATGTTGCCGGCGCAATGGTTGTGAAGTTATTCGGACGTCGCGAGCGTGAAGTCGCAACTTTCTCTGGCCGTGCTGCCGGTGTTCGTGATACGGGAATCAAGGCTGCTCTTTACAGCCGGGTATTTTTCGTTGCACTTGGTCTTGTCGGTGCAATGGGTGCAGCAGCAATTTACGGAATCGGTGCTCACCTTGTTGTGTCCGGTGGAATCTCTGCTGGAACACTTGTTGCAATGGCGGCATTCGTACAGCGCATTTATCAACCGCTGACTGGTCTAACGAACGCGCGTATTGAAGTTATTACTGCGTTTGTGTCTTTTGATCGCGTGTTCGAAGTGCTTGATGCGCCAGTTGCAATTTTCGACCGGCCAGGTGCAGTTGACTTGGTTGATCCGCGCGGCGAAGTTGAATTCAGCAATGTCGTGTTCCGTTACCCACCTGCATCAGAATCATCAGTCGCTTCATTGGAAGCACCTGGCTCAAGTAGCAGTGACCCTGATGTCGATGTCCTGAAAGGTATTTCCCTGAAGATTGCAAGCGGAGAAACGGTCGCCATTGTTGGTTCCAGTGGTTCCGGTAAAAGCACTCTTGCAACACTCGTTCCACGTCTGTATGACGTCACGCAAGGGGCTGTACGCGTAGATGGCATTGATGTGCGTGATTTAACAGGGGATACTTTGCACGATGCCATTGGCGTTGTTACTCAAGACCCGCATCTGTTTCATGAATCAATCGGCGACAACCTTCGGTACGCGAAGCCTGATGCCACACAAGCCGACATTGAGGCTGCATGTGTAGCGGCACGTATTCACGACACCATCGCCGCTCTGCCAGACGGGTACTCCACTTTGGTGGGCGAGCGCGGATACCGATTCTCGGGCGGAGAGAAACAGCGTGTAGCTATTGCACGAATGCTGCTGAAGAACCCGGCCATCATGATTCTTGACGAAGCAACAAGTCATCTCGATAATGAGAACGAAGCATTGGTTCAAGAGGCTCTCGAGTCAGCCTTACACGGCAGAACCGCCATTGTGATCGCTCACCGACTATCGACCATTCGCGACGCAGACCGAATTGTGGTTCTTGATGATGGCCACATAATGGAACAGGGAACCCATGATGAACTGATGGCACTTGATGCCATGTACGCATCACAAGTTCGTGCCGGTGGTTCCTTCGGACTGACTGCACCTTCCGTAGAGTAGACACAATGGCAGCTGAGGTCGAATTCATTAATGGTGTTCCTTCATTCAGTGTCGGACAATTCACTGAGGTTCTTAACCATGTTCTCAAAGCATCTTTCGATGAAGGTGTCTGGGTTGAAGGCGAAATTCAGGGATTGAGGAAACCAAACCCTCACGCCTATTTCACTCTGATTGAAAACATTGATGGCGTTAAGGCGCAACTGAATATCAACTTGTTCGCAGGACCTCTTCGCAATGTGCAAGCCAAACTGCGCCAACAAGGAATCGAACTGAAAGACGGCCTGAAGGTTCGTTTATTTGGGCGTGTTGAGTACTACGGACCATTCGGAAAATTGAATCTCATTGCTACAGATGTAGATACGCAGTTTTCTGCTGGTGATGTTGCTGCCAAACGTGAGGAACTTCTACGTCAGCTCATGGAGAAGGGCGTTGACAAGATCAACAAGCGAATTCCAGTTCCACTCGTTCCATTGCGGCTTGGCATCATCTCGTCAAGCCAGGCTGCTGGGTGGGCTGATGCGCAACAGCACCTCACCGAATCTGGAATCGGCTTCGCAATTACGTTCTGTGATGTTCGAGTGCAAGGTGACGCCGCCGTGTCGCAAATTGTTGCGGCACTCAATTCGCTGTCACGTCGCGACGACATTGATCTGGTGATGTTGATGCGCGGTGGTGGTTCAAAGGGCGACCTTGCAGCTTTCGATGACGAACAGATAGCAATGGCCATTTCAAAATGTTCACACCCGGTGTTCACGGGTATTGGTCATGAAATCGATACAAGCATCGCTGACATAGTGGCCCACACCGCAAATAAGACACCAACCGCATGCGCCCAATCAGTTATTGCAATTGTTGAAAACTTCCTCTCGGACCTCTCGTATAGTGCCGGTTCATTACGGTCTCTTACACAAACTGCAGTAGAGCGTGCACGCTCTCGCATCGCGGTTTCAGTAGAACGCCTTCGCACTCGCCCTCGTACCGCCCTCGAACGCCAATCACAAAAGCTGATGATGCATGCCGCATCGGTTCGTTTACTTGATCCAGTGACCACCATGGCGCGCGGTTGGAGCATCACACGTGATTCTTCCGGCAACGTTGTTCGTTCAATTTCAGATATCAAAAAAGGTGACACGGTTGTCACTGCGCTTGCCGACGGCAGCATCACCAGCACAGTAGAAGGAGTTGCCTAATGGCCGCTAAGAAAACAACACAAGCTGCACCAGCAGGGTATGCAGAAGCGATGACAGAGATTGAATCAATTCTTTCTCAACTTGATTCCAACTCCATTGATGTTGATGTACTCGCTACCAAAGTAGAAAGAGCCTCGTTCTTGATTACCTGGTGCAACGAACGTATTACTGCAGCGCAACTTACTGTTGACACTCTTGTCGCTGATATTGAATTTGAAGAATCTGACTTTGATGAAGAAGACGAAGACGAATGAGCGAAGCCAGCGCAATCATTTCGCGCGTAAATGAAGTTCTGATAAATGTTGTCAATAACGAACGACAGACATGGACACGAGTCGATGAAGATCTTGAAACAGTTTTCGACGAAATTGAATCGTTAGTTCTTGGTGGCGGGAAACGTCTACGGCCGCAGTTTGCCCATTGGGGTTGGGTAGCAGCAGGTGGTGACCCAGAAGATGGCCAACAGTTCCGTATTGGTGCAGCCATTGAGTTGTTACACGTTTTCGCTTTGTTTCACGACGACGTCATTGATGATGCCGAGACTCGCCGAGGTAACACCACTACTCACCGACGTATGTCAGTCATGCACAGTGCCGAGAAGATGGCAGGAGAATCACGTAGGTTCGGAGAAGGCACAGCGATTCTGATTGGTGATATTACGTACGTGATGTCAGACAAGTTGATGGACGAAGTGTCATCGGCTGCGCGCTCTATTTGGCACGACCTCCGGATGGAAATGAATATTGGCCAGTATCTCGACACATTGGGTTCGGCCCGCCGCGAACGTCGTATTGAAATAGCTGAACGAATTTGTCGCTACAAGAGCGCCAAGTACACGATTGAACGCCCACTGCACCTTGGTGCTGTGGCGGCGAATGTAGAAGTTGGGACCGCTCTGTTGCCAATGTTGTCTGCATACGGCTTGCCACTCGGTGACGCATTTCAAATGCGCGACGACATGTTGGGCGCATTCGGAGATTCTTCAATAACAGGAAAACCTGTAGGTGGAGATTTCCTCGAAGGAAAGCCAACCCCCATGTTGGCTCGTGCGTATGCCCTTGCGTCAGCTTCACAATTGAAAATTCTCGACTCCATCGGAACACCTGGAATGTCAAGTG
>CALPPK020000191.1 GCA_943325435.2 Bifidobacterium breve | reverse complement strand
TGTCAAAATCGGATCCAATGCGGCTTGCAAATTTGTAAGGAGCACCTCGTCCTCCGAATGCAATACGGCCGTCGGCAGTTCTTTGTACATAAATGACTAAGTTGCGCCCATCCGACACTGTTTCCCGATTGGTCCAACCGATCTCGTTCCATTGGGCCTCTGACAAAGGTTCCGTGGCAATCATGTACGAGTACAGCGGTGCAACATTCCGTCGATATTGCTTCATTCGGCCAGTGAAGCCCTCCGTGGCGCGGACATTCCACTTAGCGTCAATTGAGACAGTTCCCTTGGATGTCCTGGCTGAAATGTGATGAGGGTTGATCGCCATGACCTGAGTCGAACCGAAGAATCGAACGTCTCTAGACAGCAATTGAGTAACGAGACCATCAACTAACTGAGCGGGCTGTAGTGCTGCGCAGTGAGGGCTATAAGAAGCTCCGAGAGAACTGCTAACGCGAATACGAGCGTCAGCTTGGTCTGGTGATAAGTAATCCACGAATGACTCGTCGTACCCGAAGTCACGCGACATTGCGATGGTCTCGTTAATTCTCTGTAGTTGCAATTGGCTTGACGCAAACGACAACGTGCCGCCCTTATGCCATCCACAGTCGATACCCGATTGAGCAATGTGGGCGCCAATCTCATCAACGGACGAAATAAGAGAATTCTGAAGGTCTATTGCTCCTTGACGATTGGATTGAGCCGCAACAGCTTCCAAAGACATGGGACTAAAGGCACTGCACCAACCTCCATTACGACCGCTTGCTCCGAACCCTGGTTGGCGTGCGTCAAGGATTGCTACGGATAGCTCTGGTTTCAGATTCAGTAAATGGTGAGCTGTCCACAAGCCGCTGTAACCGGCACCAACGATGACCACGTCGAAGGACTCAGAATGGTCTACCTCGGGGAAATCCCACTTCAGGGAATTGTCTGCCCAAAGCGATCGGGGCCAGTCCAAAAAAGCTTTCTCCATGTCGCCAGATTAGGCGGAGACTAGATGCTGATGTTGTCGATCAATCTGACATCTTCAAACCACACAGCCACACAGATAGTTGTGCCCTCATGTGCGGTTACTACTGGGATGAGAGTTGTGGAGTCGACAATTTCTAAGTACTCGACAGTTGCCGTTGTTCTCGATTTGATTCCTGAATGGAAATGTTCTGCAAGGGCGACTGCTGATATTTCAGAAACCCGAGCCATGTCGACCATTTCAAGCAAAAGCGCGTAGATACATGACGCCTGTGCCAAGTTTTTTGGCGACAATCTCTCATTGCGGCTTGAAAGCGCAAGCCCCATGTTGTTACGAACAGTGGGTATTCCTTTAATTGCGCATTTGATGTTGAGATCGCGAACCACATTCTTTATGACTGCAAACTGTTGAAAATCTTTGAGCCCAAAATAGGCAACGTCTGGGGTAACAGCATTCAAGAGTTTGACTACAACGGTTGCCACGCCATCAAAATGCCCCGGACGATGTAAGCCTTCCATATGTTCTGCGATTGGTCCCGCCGAAATGACTGAGGCGAATCCACTTGGGTACATTTCGTCATGGTCAGGAACAAAAATCACGTCAACATTCTGTTGTTCTGCAATCACTAGGTCGTGTTCAAGTTGGCGGGGATAGGACTCAAGATCAGATTGACTATTGAACTGCAATGAATTGACAAAAATCGAAACCACGGTACGTGTGTTTTGCGCAACGCTCTGCGAGAACAGTTCTGCATGTCCTTGGTGAAGGGCACCCATTGTCGGGACGAAACCAATGGTGTTTCCCGCCAATTTTTCAACGGTTGACCATTCCTGCATCTCCGAAATGGAACTAATGACTCTCATCACAGTTAGAAACTGTTGGTGTCGTCAGGGAATCGTCGATGTTGAACATCGGATACATATTCCGAAACTGCACTCAGTGATTGTTGCCTGAGATTGCTGTATGCCTTTGCGAACTTGAATGATCGTTCAGACAGACCGAGAAGATCATGCAACACGAGTACTTGTCCGTCGCAGTTCACGCCTGCTCCGATTCCAATTGTGGGGATTGCAGCAGTAGCAGTGATTTCAGTAGCAAGATCTGCAGGAACAGCTTCAATGACGAACGCGCAGACGCCGGAGTCCTCTACTGCACGCGCATCAGCGAAGATCCGCTCTCGACTTCCTGATTGTGTGCCCTCGCTGCGTCCTTGTACTTTGTTACCACCCATGCGGTGATAGCTCTGCGGTGTCAGACCAATATGTCCCATCACAGGGATGTCGGCGCGAACAATTGCGTCAATTGCTTTCTGAACGTTTACACCGCCTTCGAGTTTTACAATCTCGGCACCAGCCTTAACTAAACGGACAGCATTGCGAACAGCATCTTTCACCGATGCTTGGTACGAACCAAAAGGTAAATCTCCGACTACCAATGATTTCGGCTTCACAGAGGCAACCATCTGTACGTGGTATTCCATCTGTTCCATAGATACACCGAGTGTTGTCTTTTGTCCTTGCATCACAGTGGCTACAGAGTCGCCAACAAGAATCAGGTCAACTCCAGCTTCGTCAACAATGGATGCAAACGTGGAGTCATACGCAGTGACCATGGTCAAGACTTCAGAAGAATTCTTGCGTTCAATCAGATGAGGCACGAGGACCTTGGCGCGGGGGCTAGACATTGGCGAAATCTCCTTGAACCATCAGGCTATTGGTGATTCGTTAACTCACAGATTTGTGTCCTTTGTCACTTAGACGAATAGTACGCGAATCTCTGGCTCGGGATCGTGGGCAAGATGTGTTTCGGTGTCAATCACCAGGGTTGGGCGATCATTCGTATTGAACTGACTCCAACTCGGGTGGCTATGAGTGGCGAAGGAAACAATCTCTGAAGCGAACCTGTCAGCAATGCCTGCTCGTTCTGTCCCATCACCTGTCAACATCGAAATGTTCTCGACATGGAGGTTGTCAAAAGCGAACGGAATATCCAAAGCGTGGCAGCAGCCGATGATGCCACCCATGGCTGGTGTCGGCCATGTGAACCAGTACATCCATGTCGGAACTTCGCTTTCAGCTCGGGCTTCGCACAGACGTTGAGCTGGTTGACGAAAACCTGTGTCGGTACTGACAGCAGACATTAAACCGCCCACAGACTCACCCGGGCGAAGTGCATGATAAGCATCACGCGCCTTTTGTGCACGGTCACCAAAAATTTCTTCAGTAAATTCTGTCCAACGCGACTTGTCGGCGGTGGCAAGTGATTCATCAAACGCGGCCCAAAGTTTGTTCTCATCCCTGTTAGTTCCGACAACTAAGGGAATAGGCGAGAGGGCAGCAGACTGAAGGATGTCGTCGCTCAGTGAGGCGCCTCCCGCTGTTGGCGCATAGAAGTCAAAAGCTTTTGTCGCTGATGCCATTTGTTTCTGTTGCGTGGCGAGAATGTCCTCAACCGACATTGCATTTACATCGTCCATTGTGGAGAGTCCCGCTAGTTCAAGGAATTGATTCTGCAACTCGAGAGCACGAGGTTTGTTGCGAAGTTGACCAATAGACGGGCTCATGACCCACGCCTTGTGAGCAAGTCCCTCAATTTCCGGACTGGCGAGGAGAGAAAGTACAGCAGAGCCACCGGCGGACTCACCAAAGATGGTTACGTTCTTTGCGTTGCCACCAAAAACCGAGATGTTTCTCTGCACCCATCGCAGTGCAGACAACATGTCAAGAATCCCATAGTTGCCGTCGCCAAGGAAGCCAAGTGGCCCTAGGCGATAATTGATTGCAACGACGACCGTTTCACGTGATGACAAGGATCCGCCGTGGTAACAAGGGATGGAACCAGCTCCGTTTGTGTACGCACCTCCGTGTATCCACACAAGGACTGGAAGCGACATTTCTTCCGTTGGAATTCGTGGAGTGAAAACATTCAGGTTGAGGCAGTCTTCATCCATGTGTGAAGAGTTCATATTGAAGACCATCTCGAGCATGCCAGGAGTTTGCGGACAAATCGATCCATATGAGGTCGCTGCGAAATTGTTATCCCAAGATGGGATGTCGATGGGGTTTTCTAGGCGTTGTGCAGTTGCGAAGGGAATGCCAAGGAACTCGCAACTGCCAGAAGGCGTTATGAGACCAGTGATGGAGCCGTGAACGGTGTCGATGGAGTGAGCTTCGTTTTGCATGGAATTACGGTACTCGTCTTTCTTGTTTTGGTCACTAGCGTGTTCCGTATGTTGGGACAGTTAATTGGTCGAATCTATGTTGATCTCCACAGGCGTTTATCTTTCTGGGCATCCACTAGCGCCACTGATTCGCGCGGC
>CALPPK020000190.1 GCA_943325435.2 Bifidobacterium breve | reverse complement strand
GGCGTTCTGTCTCGACGGCATATTTGAACATGCCGACGACGTCTTGGTATTCCTGGGCGAGTTTGTACTCGCGGTCCGCTTCAAAGTTGTCGAGATCATCGGTATTCATATGAATGATTTCCGTGTCTCATGAAGCAAGAGGCTTACGCCTCGCGCTTCTCACGAATCTTGGCGGCCTTACCAACGCGATCACGGAGGTAGTACAACTTCGCGCGACGAACATCACCGCGACGAATTACCTCGATCTTTGCTACTGAAGGAGCATGCATAGGGAAGGTGCGCTCGACGCCAACGCCGTAGCTGACTTTACGAACTGTGTAGGTCTCTGAAATTCCGGAACCTTGAATACGAAGGATGTTGCCCTGAAAGATCTGAACGCGCTCTTTGCCTGACTCGATAACGCGTACGTGCACTTTGACTTCATCTCCAGGACCAAAGGTCGGGATGTCGTCACGCTTGTTTTGGTTGTCAACGATGTCTGTGATCTTCATGAGTGCGTGCTTTCAAACTGTGATGTGTGCGGGTGACCGAAAGAAAAGGTCAGTCCGTAGGGAACATTGAAGGATACGAGGCAAAGGCCACCCCTTCCAACAAGGCGACTTCATCTTTCGTGAGACCGCCACGGGCTTCGATGAGATCTGGGCGCTGTTGCAGGGTGCGCCAGAGGGCTTGGGCTTGCCTCCAGGCAGCCACACGGCCATGATCTCCGCCTCGTAGGACCTCAGGAACCTCAAAACCGCGGAACTCAGCCGGGCGCGTGTATTGGGGCTCTTCCAAGAGCCCTTCTGCCCCGAAGCTCTCGGTGACAGGAGAAACGGCATTGCCCATGACGCCAGGGATCAGGCGAGTCACAGCTTCGATGATGAGACAGGCGGCTACTTCCCCACCGGCCAGCACAACATCACCAACTGAAACCTCATGATCGACAAGGTGCTCACGTACGCGTTGGTCGACGCCTTCGTACCGGCCGCACAACATACTGAAACCACCTGAGGCGGCCAGGGTCTGTGCCATCTGCTGATTGAACTGCTGACCGCCAGGGCCGAGAAGCAACAGCGGACGCGGTGGCTGAACTGCTTCTACTGCGGCGAAAATTGGCTCGGGACGCATCAGCATTCCGGCTCCGCCACCAAACGGATTGTCGTCAACCGTTTTATGAACATCTGTTGCAAAGTCACGAATGTTGTGGGCACGAACATCAATGGCGCCAGTTTCACGAGCACGACCTAACAGGCTGTGTGTGCAGAATCCGTCGACAATGTCGGGAAAGATTGAAAAGACATCAATACGCATCTCTTTGGACGCTACCTATTCTTCGTCGTTGGATGTGTCAGATAACAGTGCTTCGCGCAGACCTGCTGGCGGATTAATCACCGTGACGCCATCAATACATGACTCCACAAACGGGATTGGCACAAGAACGCCTGATGCCAGTTCCAAAAGATCATGAGCCGGGTTATGAAGAACACCGGTGCAAGTACCCCAAGATGTGCCTGCCATATCAACAACGTCGGATCCGATGAGTTGGTGCACCCATAAACCTTCAGCGCCATCAATCGGTTCTGCGTAGAGATATTTGTTCGTCAGTTTTTCAACCGCATTGCGATCATCTATGCCTTCGAAATGCACAACCCAACGATCTTGTTGCGGACGAACTGTTGCAATGGTCAACGTACGTTGATTGCCGCCCTCAACAATGATGAGTTCAGAACCGACTGAACGGCGTTGTTCTAAATCAGAAGTAAGAGAGAGAAAGACATCACCACGAACACCATGGGGCTTTCCGATGCGACCGACCTCTAAAAGGCCTTCAGGCGCGGAGTTAGTGAGCAAATTGCTCAGGCGTCGACAAAGTCGACGTCGACATCAACATCGTCGTTTGTTGCCGCTGCGCGAACAACTGTGCGAATGCTCTGTGCAGTACGGCCACGACGACCAATAACACGACCAAGATCGCCAGGACCAACACGAACCTCAAGAAGGATCTTGTCGCCCTTGCCAGGACCTGAAGTGACGTTCACTGCATCAGCATCATCAACAATGCTGCGCACGATGTGTGCGAGTACCGCTGTCGCGATGGGAGCTTCGAGAGAATTTGCGTCGTCGAAATCTGACACGGGATTACTTAGCTCGTGCGGCGGTGAACTGAGCCCACGCCCCACTGATTTCAAGAAGTTTGCGAACGCGCTCGGTTGGCTGTGCGCCTTCCATGAGCCACTTGACAGCTTTGTCGTTGTCGATAGTGATTGTTGATGGTTCGGTACGTGGGTTGTACTGACCGAGGATCTCGATGAATCGGCCATCACGGGCACGACGAGAATCGGCCGCGATAACGCGGTACTGAGGTTGTTTGGTCTTGCCAACTCGTGTTAGGCGCAATTTCACTGCCATGGTGCGATTTTCTCCTGAAAGGACCCAGTTCGGGACTAGGTAAGGCTAGCGGTGTAAAGCCCGACTCCCCAACGAAATAGTTACTTTGAAAATGGAGGGAATTGGCCGGGGCCGCCAGCGCCAGGCATGCCAGGGAACCCGCCAGGGCCTCCCGCCCCACCAAACATGTCGCCAAGCTCTCGCATGGCTTGGCGGGTGCTGACTTTGTTCTTTCCCTTGCCCTGCTTGCCTTGTGGCTTTGCGAGGCCGCCCATCTTCTTCATCATCTTTTGCATTTCAGTGAACTGTTTGATGAGTTTGTTGACGTCTGCAACCTGCGTGCCGCTTCCGAGAGCGATACGAGTGCGTCGGCTGCCGTTGATGATTTCTGGCGTCCTGCGCTCTTCTGGGGTCATGGAGCGAATGATTGCCTCGGTGAGTTTGACCTGGTCGTCTCCGATTGACGCGTCCTTCATTTCCTTTGGCATGCCGGGAAGCATTCCCATGATTCCGGACAACGGACCCATTTTTTTCAGTTGCTGTAACTGCTCGAGGAAATCTTCCAGAGTGAACTGGCCCTCAAGCATGCGGGCCGCAGTTTCTTCTGCCTTATCTGCTTCGAAGACTTTCTCGGCTTGCTCGATAAGTGTGAGCACGTCACCCATACCAAGGATGCGGCCAGCCATACGGTCTGGGTGGAACTGTTCAAACGCATCAATGCGCTCGCCTGTTGCAGCAAATGCAATTGGCTTTCCGATGACGGTCTTGACTGACAGTGCAGCACCACCACGTGCATCACCATCAAGTTTGCTGAGAATAACTCCATCGATAGCAAGACGCTCATCGAATGCTTTGGCAACACTGACAGCATCTTGACCAGTCATCGCATCGACAACAAGGAATGTGTACTTCGGAATGACTGCGCGCGAGATGTCAGCAACTTGCTGCATCATTTCTTCATCAATTGCCAAACGACCCGCTGTGTCAACAATAAGAATGTCTTTGCCCAGTCGGCGTGCTTCTTCAAGACCCCGACGTGCTGTATTTACAGGGTCGCCTGGTTCTGAAAAAACTGGCACGCCCACTTGGGCACCGAGTGTGCGTAACTGATCAACAGCTGCCGGACGTTGTAAGTCTGCTCCGACAAGAAGCGGCTGGCGGCCTTGAGACTTAAACCAACGTGCCAACTTTGCAGCACTTGTGGTTTTACCCGAACCTTGCAAACCCGCCATAAGGATGACGGTGGGCGGAACACTGCTGTATGCAATCTTGAGAGTTTCCCCACCAAGCATTGCCACCAATTCAGCGTTAACAATCTTGATGATTTGTTGACTTGGGTCAAGCGCTTCTGAAACCGTGACACCGATTGTTTGTTCACGGATACGCGCAACAACGTCGCGCACGACGCCAACGTTGACGTCGGCTTCTAAGAGTGCAGTACGAATTTCAGCAAGTACTTCATCTACATCGGCCTCAGTGAGGCGGCCTTTGCCGCGAAGGCGCTTTGCTATCCCTTGTAACCGGTCGCCTAACGAATCAAACATGAGGTTCTCAGGTTATCGGTGCAACACTGCTGACAAAGAGCGTCAGCCAACGACAACAGCGACGACTAAACCCTTGGTGATCGTGAGATTGACCCGATTCGTCTGATAATCAGTGGTCAACATGAAGGCTTCGCCATCTCGCATCGCGACACGAACTTGCCACCCCAGTTCGGTGGCAACATTTTGTGCTTCTGCCTCGGAGAGACCAATCAACTTTTTCGCTGACGCATCATCGAGTGCCGCCACTGGGTTCGTTGGATTCTCGGCGTGCCCAGGAACTACTGCTGGTGAGCCCGGATCGGCAGGCTTTGGTTCAGGCACAGGATCTGCACCATCTGTAACTTCGCTATCGCCATACGAAAGGTACTTATCTTCGATAGCAAGAACAGTGCC
>CALPPK020000189.1 GCA_943325435.2 Bifidobacterium breve | reverse complement strand
GGCGTACTGGTTTGGCGAAGGCGTGATGCCCATCTTGCGTGAACGTGGATATTTGCCCGCACTTGAAGGCGGCCCTACAAAGGTATTTTCATTCCGATGAAAAAGATTGGTCTTCTCTTAGTCGGCCACATTGATGCCGGAAGTCTTCATGTCGGTGGTGATTACCCCGAGCTGTACAACGCACTACTTGCTCCGTTAGATATCGAACTCACTACATATCGATGTGATGAAGGCCAGATGCCTGATTCTGTGAACGAACAAGATGGTTGGGTGTGCTCGCCCAGCCGACTCAGTGTGTATGACGATCATGCATGGTTGCGCGATGTTGAACAACTACTGCGTGACTTTGTGGCCCATGAGACTCCATACGTCGGAATCTGCTTTGGTCATCAACTCTTAGCCCAAGCAATGGGTGCCACTGTTGCTAAAGCAGACTTCGGTTGGGGCATTGGTGCAAAGCACTATGAAATTGTGGAACCACAACCATGGATGGATTCGAACGCCGACATTGTTCTTGCAGCCAGCCACCAAGACCAAGTGCAGTCACTTCCTGATGGTGCACGCCTTATGGCACGTGCACCATATTGCCCAGTTGGTGGAATGTTGATTGGCGATCGCGCATGGACCTTGCAAGTGCACCCAGAATTCTCCCCTGCTCTTGCAGATAGTTTGCTTGCAACACGACTCACGCTCTTTGGCGAAGAAAAAGCAAATACAGCTCGCGCAACATTGTCTGAACCGCTCGACCAACACCGCATTGCCGGCTGGATGGCTCGCTTCTTTCATCAAACATCATGACCCAACAAAAGATTCGCCTCTGTCGCACAACAGTTATAGATATGGCTTCTGTCATTGCAGATTCTGAAGGGATAGACGCGGTCACACTTAGTCGTATTGCGTTAGATGCCGGTGTGAAGCAACCAGCCTTGTATCGCCATGTCACCGGAATTGAAGAGCTGTGGACTTTGTTGTCGTTGCGCGCCCGCGATCTTTTAGTCGCTGACCTCACAACAGCAATCGCACACACCACGCGTGATTCAGCAGTTCTTGCAGTGGCCCATGCGTGGCGTGGTTTCGTACAGCAACACCCTGGCCTCTACAGCGCTACAGACCGCGTGCCCTCTGTCGGCGACCTCGATATTGAATTGTCATTAGCTCGTGTAGTTGCAGTGCTTGCACATTCATTAGACGGTTACCAGTTATCAGCATCACAGCGAGCACATTGCGCCCGTACATTACGCAGTGCACTACACGGCTTTTGTGTTCTTGAAAAAGATGAGGGTCATCCAGAGCCATACGCCCTAGATAAAAGCCTCACTCAACTTGTTGAACTGTTTTGTCGCGGAATAGAAACTCTCGAGAATTAATTACTCAGAAGGTTCTGCAGGAATCAGTTTTCCCCACAACTCATCTTCTGTTGGGATTGAACATTTCACAGATGACCCATCGGCACCAGCAGTGTCTAGTTCTGTTCGCGCCAAGTTGCGCACAATTGATAATGAGTCAGACAATGCAGTGCGATTCTCTTGTTGCATTGCAACTGCATTGATTCCTGATTCCACACTTTCCTCTGCTTGCAGAGTGGAACGTGTCCAGTTCAAAGCGTTCTGCCATGTGTCCAACATGGCCACAAATTTGTCTAAGCACTTGTTCGTAACAGCTGAAGAAACAAGACCTGCCTTTGCAGAGGAATACGCCAAAGATTGACGCACCTTCAGATACGAGGTTTCTTTGGTTGCTTCATTAGCAAGTGCCTCATCAAGGATGACCCCTTGTTGTTCTATTGCCGCACCATACGCCCACAAGTCGTTTGCTCGTTGGCCTAATAATTCAATTGCTGATGAAGCATCTGCAACAGTGACTGACCACTCTTCAACTAGTGCTACAACTCGAGCACCACGACGAGTCTCATTCAAGTTTCTATTGGTTGTAGACAACGTTGCATACATGGCCGTAAAAGCGACTAAAGCTGTGGTGCCAATTGTGACTGCCGCATTGAACATCATCGACCGGTCCCGACGTTCGCCCTCGCGCCTCATGAAGCGCAATAACCCGCGCCACCGCCGCTTCTCGGCTACTTCAACCGGCGTCACCGCAGGGCTGGCATCAGCGAGAAGATCACTCTCTATGGACGGCTCAGAAGTATCTGACATGTCTCCGAGGTTAGTGAACCTCTTGACCAACTAAGACCATCAGGCCCTGTTGACGCGGCAATAGGGCTCAATTCAGGCGAGTAATCACCGTTTTCAAGAAATCTTTTCCAAATTGGATAATTGTGTGCCTATAACTATTAGGGTAACCATGGTATATGCGACAGCGGTTCAATTAGACCATATATACAGCTAGATTACGAGACCACAAAGAATTTTCCTATGGCTATCCCAAAATCATCTCCAAAACGCAGCGACGGAATTGAAACCATGGCTCGTCTCATGACCCAAGCTCGTCTCGAACTTGCGAAAAACGGTATCGATAATTTTGACGTGGAAGCTGTCCTCGAACGCGCTGAGGCAGCCCGTAGTTCGTTGTATCACCACTTTGGCAGCAAGTTCGATCTGATCTATACAGCGCAGTTAGAAGAACTATCAGAAGGTCTCAATAACGACAATCAACTGTTTCGGTTTCTCGTCGAGACGTCAACTTCAGAAGAAGATTTCTTTGGCAAATTGGCCGAACTTATGAAGCTCACATCCTCAAAAGATCTTGTCGAGTTTCGTCGTCGACGCATCCAGGTGCTGGCATCTGCAACACATAATGAAAAACTCGCTGAAGCTATCCGAGTGGCGCAGGTTTCGGGCAACCTCTACTTCACTGAATCCTTAGAAATACTTCGTACCCGGGGATGGATTAATCCAAAACATGATCTCCACGCAGTCACGTACATGATTCAAGGATTGCTATTTGGCCACATCATGTTGGACTTCTCACAGTTGCCCGAACTTGAAGAGGGCTGGGTTGACCTCGCGATGCAGACAATCGTTGATCTGGTCGGTGGATCTGAGAAGTTCCAGACCCTCGTAAAATCACCAAAGAAGTAACTGCAGCCTTAATGGCCTTGCGTGCCCCGTACATAGAAAAGGGGGCCGCAGGAAAATCCTGCAGCCCCCAAATTCTGAGTGTTTTATTTGACGGTTATTTTAACTGTCTTAGAAGTTGCCTTCTTGCCAGCAGGTGTCACAGACACCTTTGCTGAACAAGCTCCCTTTTTGACAGCCTTGACGCCAGTTCCTGAAACCTTACAAATGCCCTTACCGGACACCGTAACTGCGTACTTAGAACCAGCAGGTGCTTTCAAGTTGGCAAGTGACAACAACTTCGCCTTTGAAGTGGTCGCACCGGCCTTCACCGAATAGGTACCAGATCGAACAATGCTCTTGTCTGAAACAAGTGTCTTGCCATCATTCTTTGTCACACGAACTGAGAAGTTCGAAGCTGACTTAGGAATATTCACTGATGCTTGCTTAGAAAGTGCTTTCCACACTCCCTTAGCTACTCGGTACTCAATAGCTTTGATGTCTTTTTCCGCTACCGAGAATCCCTTAGCTACTTCTGCTGAATTAACCATGATTGTGATGTTTTGGTTTGCTGGCAACTGCACCTGGCTTGCGCCTGGAGCAACTACAGCAGCCGTAGCTGTTGCGTCACCAGTCGTAACCGGTTCAACCTTTGTGGAAGGCGCAAGGTACTCATAAGTAGTTGAGGCTTCTACGCCGCAATCAAACTGTGAACATGCTTGAACATCGACCCACATCGTGGATCCTGGAATAAATCCGCCACTGAGGTCAGCAATCGAAATTGTGTAGACGTTTGAACCGTATACATATCCGTAACCAATTTCTGGTCCACGTACACTGTCTCCGACAAGTCCCCATCTAACGATTGCAAACTTCTTTTCCACACCAGCCGACTGGGTGTTGACCCATGAAACTTTCAGGCCATCTTCAGTGAGAACAGACTTGATATTTGTAACTGCTTTAGTTTCTGGTGCCTTAACAAGCACAGGAGCAGATGGTTTTGAAACTGTTCCTGTGTCTCTGCTTGCAGTAACTCGGAACGAGATTGATGGTCCAAAGTACCAAAGGTTCACTGTGGTTTCTGTAATTCCACACTGTGAATAGATTCCGTCTTCAGTTGCGAATGCATCCCAGGAACTTTCAACACAATATGTAATTTCAGACGTTCCAGCATCTGCCGGAGCAGTCCATGAAATTGTGTACTCCATGTTCTCGATTGAGAAACTAGACGCAACAATCTGTGGTGCAGCGAGGGTTGCTGTCGGACACACAAGGGTTCCGGCAGCTTTCTTCACT
>CALPPK020000188.1 GCA_943325435.2 Bifidobacterium breve | reverse complement strand
CATGCCGTACCACCATCGCCCGCTCAGTGGCGCAGATGACACCGATGCCTTCTTGAAAGTGTTCTACAAAGAACTTCAGGGAATGCTTGGCCGCAACCAAAAGCTCATCATTCACTCAGAAGAAGTCGGCGATCGTTTGCTCGGCATCATCGGTGGGTACATCCGCTGGAGCGGAATGATTGACGATCCTTCACAAGCCATCATCATCACTGAAAATATCGGTGGTCGCCAGCTTGATACTTGGGCTCGTGAATTGATTCTCGGAGTACACAACCTGCGGTAGATGTCCTTCGGACAACGACCAACTGGTTTGTCGATATGAAAAATCGTCGAGTACTCATCACCGGAATGGGTGGAGAACTCGGCTCTCTCGTCGCAGCGCTCGCTGAAAACACAGAATGGGCCGGCGAAATTTTAGGAATTGATGTTGATCCACCACGTCGCCTTCTCAAGCGCTCACAGTTTGTTCGTGTTGCCCCAAACGAACATGACCGCATCGCCGAACTTATTCAAGAATTCAACCCACACGTCTTGTTGCATGTCGGTGTGTGGGAACCACATGCACGGCTTGCAACACCCGAAGCCGAAACATGCACCGCACTAGTTGCAAAGGCAGTATTTGATGCAGCACATCAAGCTGACGCTTTAGAGACAGTCGTTGTGCGCAGTGGAATTGAGATGTACGGAACTGGTGCATATTCACCTGACATTGCAGTTGAAACAACCCCTACTGCTCCGAATACCACGTACGGATACATGTGCCGCAATATTGAATCGCAAGCGACTGAACTTCGTTCTGCTCGCGGCATCAATGTGTGCACGTTGCGACTTGCGCCAGTACTTGGTGCACATGTGCCAAGCCCGCTTGGTCGACTTCTGCGTTTGCCTGTCATCCCCTACTACGGAATTGGTAATCCAATTTTTTGTGTAGTCGAAGACTTTGATGCGGCAACTGCATTTATTCAAGCAGCACAGCGCGATGCAGACGGCGTAGTGAACATTGTTGCGAACGGAGCCATCAGTATGTTGCGTGCAACTTCTATTGGTCGTCGCGTTCCAATTCCCTCATTTGGTCCGGGTTGGTGGATGGCGAAAAACGTCTCTTCGTTTGCTGGCGCACCAATGCCAGACCACGTTGCAGACCTTATTCAGCATGGCCGCTTAGCTGCCAGTAACGAAGCAGCGCACTTATTGCGATTCGCACCACGCCACTCAACGACTGAAGTGGTGCGCAATTTGTATTTGTGGCCAAGCATCGAACGTATCCCCGCTCGTAAGCAGGTTGCATAACATGCCATTCGCAGTTGCAGCCGACGGAATACGTATTCACTACGAAGTAACCGGTATCACCAAAAGAGCACCAGTTCTATTAGTGCAAGGTCTTGGTGGCGAAAAGAATTCATGGAACCTTCAACGCGCTGCACTTGCATTGCGTCATCGCACAGTGGCGTTTGATAATCGCGGTGCTGGCAAGAGCGACAAACCAGAAGGCACATACGACCTAGAGCAAATGGCCGACGACGCCATCGCCGTGCTTGATGCCGCTGGTATTGAATCAGCTCATGTTGTTGGCTTATCTATGGGCGGCGCAATCAGTCAGATCATTGCGTTGAAACACCCAAATCGTGTTCGTTCATTAACGCTTGTTGCTACTGCGTGCCGTAATCATCAGTGGCGCGCAGATCTATTGCAATCATGGGCCGATATGGCTTCTACAGAAGGCATGGGTTCAGTAGGTAAAGAGGCAGCACGTTGGATGATTGGTCCGCGTTCTTTCCGCCGCATACTTCCTGCGCTCGGCAGCATCGGACCATTGCAATTATTCAACCCGGCCAATGCTTTTGTGTCGCAAGTGCAAGCGATTCTCACAACTGATGATCGTTCGCTCAATGCAGACCTAGGCAATATCGAATGCCCCACCATGGTTGTTGTTGGCAACCAAGACATTCTCACTCCGCGCGGTGATGCTGAAGAGATCGCATCACTAATTCCCACTGCTGAATTGGTAATTATCAGCGGTGGTGCACATGGCTTGCACATCGAACACGCCACCACCTTTAATCGCATCTTGCTCGAGTTCCTCGGTCGCGCTGAAAAGGTTTATGTCCCGTTTGGGCACGCAGCTGCCGTAGCAGTGTGACCATGCGCATCATTGTTGTAGGCGCCGGTCTTTCCGGTCTCATGGCAGCACGCGAGTGCGCCTCGCATGGTCATGACGTAACCGTGTTTGATAAAGGTCGTGGTGTTGGTGGTCGTCTCGCCACGCGACGTATCAAAGATGCAACACTTGATCACGGCGCACAGTTCTTCACTGTGCGCAGCAACGAGTTCCAGAAGCACGTAGATGAATGGCTAACTGCCGGAGTTGTACGCGAATGGTGTCGCGGATTTTCAGAAGTTGACGGGCACCCTCGCTATGTCGGTGCAAACGGCATGACATCAATTGCAAAGCATCTTGCTATCGGGCTTGATGTTCGTCTCGGCGCTCTTGTGTTTTCACTGACTCGTGACGAAGCTGATTGGGTAATCACTACTGATGATGGAGTTGCGCACCATGCAGATCGCGTGATTCTCACTGCACCAATTCCGCAGTCATTTTCCTTAATGTTTGGTGGCGGTATAGAAATGCCTACCGAACTGCGCAACACTGACTACGACCGCACATTGGGTCTTCTCGTCACGCTCGATTCGAACAATCACAATGTGTCGTCGCCAGGTGGCATGCAATTTCCTGACAACGTATTTTCCTTTATTGGCGACAACACCGCAAAGGGAATCAGTGCAGAACCCGCACTTACCTTTCATGCAAACCCCGAATGGAGCCTTGCGAATTTCGACAAGACCAACCGGGAGATTCATGACGAACTTCTTGAAGCTGCAACTCCGTGGCTCGGTACCGCACAAGTCACTTCTAGCGAAATGAAGAAATGGCGCTTCGCAATTCCAAAAAAGTTGTGGCCAGAAGCGTGTTGGGTTGACGACTCTGGCACCCTGGCAATCGCCGGCGATGCGTTTGCAGGTCCCCGCGTTGAAGGTGCAGCCCTCAGTGGGCTAGCTGCTGCCCGCGCGTTGTCGTAACTACGAGACAGTTGCAAGAAGTGCAGCAGTAGCCGCGCGCATTGCGTCAGAAGTGATGCCGGTTGGCAATGCATCACACGCACGTTCAGCATCAGCAACAAATGCACGAGCCTTTTCAATAGCAACTTCTACGCCACCATTCGTACGAACAATCTTCAACACTGTGTCGCGTTCTTCAACCGTTAGTGGCTTTCCAAGAATTGACTTCAGCGTGTCAGCGTCTGTGCCGCCCTTTGCCAACGTATGTAAAACAGGCAACGTGTACACGCCCTCTTTCATATCGTTGCCAGCTGGTTTGCCAAGTTCTTCATCTGTTGCAGTGAGATCCAGCACGTCGTCGACAATTTGAAACACCATGCCGTATGCAGTGCCATACGCAGTAAGCGCGTCGACAACGGCGCGATCATGGCCAGCAACTAAACCGCCAATGCGAGCTGCAGTGGAATACAACGCAGCAGTTTTGCCATCAATGGAATCAAGGTATGAATCAACTGTTCGCGCAACGTTGTACGTGTGGCGCAATTCTTCAATTTGACCCTCGCACAGGCGACCAATAGTGCGAGCCAACAATCCGGCTACTTCTGTGCCCAATGAAGCGGCAATTTCTGAGGCCTTTGCCAGCAAAAAGTCACCAGCCAAAATGGCCTGCAGATTGCCCCAGCGTGCGTTCACAGTTTCCACACCGCGACGCAAATCAGATTCGTCCATGACGTCGTCGTGATAGAGGGATCCAAGATGTACAAGTTCACACGAAATGCCACCAGCAATTGCCTCTTCCGTTGCAACTTTGTCGTTACCCACTTGGGATCCGACAATGGTGAAAACAGGGCGCAACCGCTTCCCACCTGCCGAGATGAGATGTGACGCAATTTCGGTCATATATGCGTCTTTTGTGGTGACCGACGCCACCAAGGCCTTTTCCACCCGTTGGCGGTCTTTTTCCATAAAAGGCAGCGACAGAAGTGGCGACATAATCACAGTTTTTAGACTACGGGCTCCGCGGGGGTACTCATGCGCCGTACCGATACACTTTCTTTCAATATCCACCGATTCCGAATGGGGTGGCCCCACATGTTTGAACGCTTTACAGATCGTGCCCGCAGGGTTGTTGTCCTTGCGCAAGAAGAGGCGCGCCTTCTTAATCACTCGTACATCGGTACCGAGCACATTTTGCTCGGACTGATTCACGAAGGTGAAGGCGTTGCAGCCAAGGCACTTGAGTCGTTGTCCATCTCTCTTGATG